>NZ_JBSFLV010000054.1:0-61257 GCF_053599215.1 Streptomyces sp. NPDC001002
CGGTCAAGGGGTATTGCGCATTTGTTTCGGTCGGTTTAACGTCACCGACGACCGCTGAAGTTACGCATTATCACCGGAGGACCGATGCCAACGAAGCCGCGCCGGATCACCCAGCGCGAGGTCGCCGAGATCGCGGGAGTCAGCCAGACCACCGTCTCGCTGGTGCTGAACGACCGTGACGGCACCAACGTGCGCATCCCGGAGGAGACCCGGGCGCGGGTCAAGCGGGCCCTTGAGGAGGCGACCTACGTCGCCGATCCGGCGGCCCGCCGGCTGGCCGGCCTGGACAACCAGATCATCGGCGTCTTCACCTACGAGGAGGCCCTGTCACCGGAGAGCCTCGACTTCTACGGCCCGCTGCTGAACGGGATCGAGGGCGCGGCCGAGGCGATCGGCTGGGACCTGCTGCTCTTCACGTCCTCACCGGTCGAGAACGGCACCCGCAGTCTCTTCCACCGCAAGACCCGGCTGCGGCTCACCGACGGCTGTGTCCTGCTCGGTCAGCAGATGGTCGGCGCCGAGCTGGAACGGCTGGTCGCCGAGCAGTTCCCGTTCGTCGCGGTCGGCCGCAGGGACGAGACGACCGCGGCCGTGCCGTACGTCGGCGTCGACTACGTCACCCCGGCGAACGCCCTGATCGACCAGGCCGCAGCCGGGGGACACAGTCAGGCCCTGTACGTGCACCGCGGCCGGGACACCGCCACCGCCCGGGACCGGCGCGGCGCGGTCGAGGCCGCCTCGGCGGCGGGCCGGATGGCGTTCATGCTGGTGGGCGAGGAGCGGGTCGCCGAGATCGCCCGGCTGGCCAGGGCCACGGAGGCCACGCTGATCATCGCCGAGGACGCCTTCCTGACCGAGGACGTCATCCTCGCGCTCGTCGGTGCCGGGGTGGACGTGCCCGGCGAGATCTCGGTCGCCGCGTTCGGTGAGGTCCGCGGTCATCGCACCGACGGACGGGCGCTGACGGGCTTTCGCGTGCCGCGCAAACAGGTCGCGGCCGAAGCGCTCGAACTGCTCCAGCAGTTGATCACCACCGACCCGCAGGAGTGGGCCGAACTGGACATCCAGCGGCTCCTGGTGGCCGAGGTCGAAGTGGGCGACACCATCGCCGTCCGGTCGGCGGATCTGTCGTGAGCGTCGTGCGCGAGGTCACCACCGAGGTGGCGGTCATAGGCGGCGGTCTCGGCTCGGTGGCGGCCGCTCTCGCACTGCTCCAGCGCGGGCACAGGGTGGTGCTGACCGAGGAATTCCCTTGGCTGGGCGGCCAGTTGACGTCCCAGGCGGTACCGCCGGACGAGCACATCTGGGTCGAGCAGTTCGGCGTGACCGCCCGCTACCGGACCCTGCGCGACAACATCCGCCGCTACTACCGCGACCACTACCCGCTCTCGGACACTGCTCGCGGGGACCGCCAACTCAACCCGGGGCGCGGCCGGGTGAGCCGGCTGTGCCACGAACCGCGGGTGGCGCTCGCGGTGATCGAGGCCCTCCTCGCGCCGTACCGGTCGAGCGGCCGCCTGACCGTCCTGCAGCCCGCGGTCCCGGTCGCGGCCGAGACTGTGAACGGCGTGGTCCGCACGGTCACCGTCGCCGATCCGCGGACCGGTCAACACAGCGTGATCAGCGCGGAGTTCGTGCTGGACGGCACCGAGACCGGTGACCTGCTGCCGCTGACCGGCACCGAGTACGTGGTCGGCGCCGAGGCCCGGTCCGACACCGGCGAGCCGAGCGCCCCCGAGGTCGCCGACCCCGCCAACGTGCAGTCGATCGCCTGGTGTTTCGTCTTCGACCACGTTCCCGGGGACCACACGATCGCCCGGCCCGACGACTACGACGAATGGCGCTCCTTCGAACTGCCCTACTGGGGCGCGCCGATGCTGTCGTTCACCGCGCCCGACCCGCGCACCCTGGCGCCGGAGCGGCGCACCATGATCGTCAATCCGGAGCAGGACGTCTCCGGCGATCCGCGCTTCGACGCCGGGGACCGTGACCTGTGGCAGTTCCGGCGGATCGCGGCCCGGCAGACCTTCGCCGAGGGCCTGTACGACAGCGACATCGTGCTGGCCAACTGGCCCCAACTGGACTATGTCGGCGGCTCGATCATCGACACCGACGACCGCGAGCGGCACCTGGCCGCGGCCAAGGCCCAGTCCCGGGCCTATGTCCACTGGCTGCAGACCGAGGCACCCCGGCCAGACGGCGGCACGGGGTGGCCGGGTCTCAGGCTGCGCGGAGACCTCGTAGGAACGGACGACGGCTTCGCGCAGGCCCCGTACATCCGTGAATCCCGCCGGATCAAGGCGCTGACGACCGTCCGCGAGCAGGACATCTCGGTGAAGGCTCGCGGGTCCGACGGGCCGGCCCGCTTCGAGGCGTCCGTCGGGGTCGGGATGTACCGGATCGATCTGCACCCCTCGACCGGCGGTGACAACTACATCGACGTCGAGTCCGCGCCGTTCGAGATCCCGCTGGGCGCGCTGATCCCGGTCCGGACCCAGAACCTGGTCCCCGCCGCCAAGAACATCGGCACCACCCACATCACCAACGGCGCCTACCGGCTCCACCCGGTCGAGTGGAACGTCGGCGAGTCCGCGGGCGAACTCACCGCGTTCTGCCTCGACCGCGGACTGAGCCCGCGGCAGGTCGCCGCCGAACCCGCACTCGTCGAGCAGTTCCAGCGCCGCCTGGTCGAGGCCGGCGTCGAACTCCACTGGCCCGAGGTCGTCGGCTATTGAGCCGGACCGGCATCCGCACGTGAAAGGAACCCACCCATGATCGGAACCAGAAAGGCGCTGAGCGCCGTCGCCGTGACGACGGTCCTCGCGCTGACCGCGGCCTGCGGCGGGTCGTCGACCGGCACCTCGGACAAGGCAGTCGAGCTGCGGATGACGGTCTGGACCGCGGACAAGGCCCAGTTGAAGCTGTTCGACGACATCGCCGCCGCCTACCGGGCCGACCACCCCGACATCGCGAAGATCACCTTCGAGAGCCTCCCGTTCGCCGACTACAACACGACGCTCACCACCCAGATCGCCGGCGGCAACGCCCCGGACCTCGCGTGGATGGGCGACCTCTCGCGGGACCTCATAGCCTCCGACGCCCTCCTCGGCCTGACCGACACGCTCAAGGCGACCCCCGGCTGGAAGTACGACGACCTGCTCGCCAGCGCGACGGCGGAGTACAGCCACGACGGCACGCTGTACGCCTACCCGTTCTCCAACTCGCCGTTCGCCCTCTACGTCAACACCGACCTGCTGGCCGAGGCCGGGCAGAAGATCGATCCGGCCACCCTCACCTGGGACCAGGTCGCGGCGGCCGGCGCGGCCGTGCACGCGAAGACCGGCAAGGCCGGCTTCGTCGTCCGCGACTTCGACTACAAGGCGTGGAACACGCTGGCCACCGTGTGGACCGGCTGGGGCGCGTCGGCCTGGAGCGCGGACGGCAAGACCTGCACCTTCGACAGCCCCGAGATGCAGCAGGCGTTCACCTTCCTGCACGACGCGGCCTTCAAGACCAAGGCGATGCCGGGCCCCGGCACCACCGCCGACTTCTTCGCGGGCGACGCCGCCTTCACCGTCGCGCAGGTCTCCCGCGCCTCGCTGCTGACCGGCTCGTTCAAGTTCGGCCTCTACCCGCTGCCCGCGGGCCCCAAGGGCAAGTACTCCGTCCTCGGCCAGGCCGGGATGGGCGTGCTGGCCTCCAGCAAGCACCCGAAGCAGGCGGCGGACTTCCTCGCGTACCTGACCGACCCGGAGAACGCCGCCAAGCTGGCCGAGTACTTCCCGCCGCCGCGGAAGTCGCTGCTGACCGGGGCCAAGCTCGCCGCGAACAACAAGGTCCTCAAGCCCGCCCAGCTCCAGGCCGCGGTGGTCGACCAACTGCCGGGCGCCGTCACGCTGCCCAACCACACCAGCCCGGCGGAGATCGCCCAGAAGGGCAAGACGGCGCTCGACGCGATGTGGCGCGCCGACGCCGACGTCCCGGCCGTCCTGAAGTCGGTCTGCGCCGCGATCGATCCGATTCTGGCGAAGTGAGCGGGACCCGGGCCGCCGAGCGGGCGGTCGTGAAGTCCGCGGTCGGGACCGCGCGCCCGTCGCGTCCGGCGGGTCCGGCTTTCTGGACCACCCGCCGACGGGACGTACTGACCGGCTACCTCTTCGTCCTGCCGCAGCTGATCGGAGTGGCGGTGTTCGTCCTGCTGCCGGTCGGCATGGCGATCTGGTACAGCCTGAACGACTGGAACGTCCTCTCCGGCAAGCAGACCTTCGTCGGCGGCGACAACTACGCGGCCCTGGCCGACGACCCGCAACTGCCCAAGGTGCTGCTGGCGACCCTGCTCTTCTCCGGCGGGGTGGTGGTCGTCAACATCACGCTCGGGCTGCTGATCGCCGTACTGCTCAACCGGAAGTTCCGCGGGGTCACGGTGTTCCGGACGCTGTTCTTCTCCCCGGTGGTGGTCTCCGTCGTCGCCTGGACCCTGGTCTGGGGCTTCCTGCTCCAGGACAACGGCGGCATCAACGGCCTCCTGAGCGCGGTCGGGATCGACGGCCCGAACTGGCTCCAGGAGGGCGACACCGCGATGGTGTCGGTGATCCTCACCCAGGTGGTGCGCAGCGTCGGCGTCAACATGGTGCTGTTCCTGGCCGCCCTCCAGGGCGTACCGCGGGAGCTGTACGAGGCCGCTCGCATCGACGGCGCGAGCAGCCGCACGGTCTTCACCCGGGTCACGCTGCCGATGATCTCCCCGACGGTGCTGCTGACCGTCATCGTCACGGTGGTCGGGGCGTTGCAGTCCTTCGCCCAGATCGCCGTCCTGACCGGCGGCGGCCCCGGCCTGTCCACCACGGTCCTCGTCTACTACGTCTTCCAGCAGGCCTTCGAGTTCAACGACATCGGCTACGGCTCGACGCTGGCCCTGATGCTGCTGTCCTTCGTCATGCTGCTCACCTTGCTGCAATGGCAGCTGCGCCGTAAGTGGGTGTTCTATGAGGACTGACAACGTGCGGACCGACCGCGTCCGGACCGGCAAAGTCCCAACTGCCAGGGCCCGTTCGGTACTTCTGCTGATCGCGCTGAGCGTGCTGGCGATCCCGTTCGTCGTACCGACGGTCTGGATGGTCGCCGCGTCGGTCAAACCGCTGGCGGAGATCTTCCGGAGCCCCCCGTCGCTGTGGACCGACTCACCGACCCTGTCCGCGTACCGCGAGGCGTTCACCTTCCAGCCCTTCGCCCGGCAGTACTTCAACAGCGTCTACATCGCCGTCCTGGTCACCCTGATCACCCTGGCGGTGTCCAGCCTGGCCGGTTACGCCTTCGCCCGGATCCGGTTCCCCGGCGCGAACGCGCTGTTCATGGTGGTGCTGACCGGGATGCTGGTACCGAGCGAGGTGACCATCGTGCCGCTCTTCCAGCTGTTCAAGTCGGCCGGCCTGATCAACACGCACTGGCCGCTGATCCTGGTGACCGCGCTGGCCGGACCGTGTGTGCTGGCGACGTTCATCATGCGGCAGTTCTTCATCGCCCTGCCCGTCGAACTGGAGGAGGCCGGCCGCCTCGACGGCCTCGGCCGTCCCGCGATCTGGTGGCGGATCTGTCTGCCGCTGGCCAGGCCGGCCCTGTCGGCGGTGGCGATCCTGACGTTCCTGGCCTCCTGGAACCTCTACCTGGAGCCCACGGTGTACCTCACGTCACCGGACCTGTTCACCCTGCCCCAGGCCCTGACCCGCTTCGCCGACTCCTACGGCGGCCCGATGTGGAACACCCAGCTCGCGGCCGCCACGATGACGGTCCTGCCGATGCTGATCGTCTTCGTCCTGGCCCAGCGCCACTTCATCGAGGGCCTGTCCCACTCCGGCCTCAAGTGAACCGTCAGGGGCTCTCCGGCTCCGAGACCGCCCAGCCGGACCACTGACGGAGTCCGCGTTCATGGCTCGGCAGAGTACTGGCAGAGGTCGGACACGGCCCGGGCATGACCAGCCCGCCCCCATGTACTAGAGTTATCTCGACATCGAGATATCTGCACCAGGAGCACCGCAGCCGCACACCACCGCCGACCCGGCAGTAAGGCTTGCCTAACTTAGCCTTACCTTAGCGGATCGGCCAAGTAGCCGTGGCGGCAGGATCGTGGTGAGTGAGTACGCGCACATCAATGAAGGAGACTGTCGTGTCGGCGAACAGCTTCGACGCCCGCAGCACGCTGCAGGTGGGCGACGAGTCGTACGAGATCTTCCGGCTGGACAAGGTGGAAGGCTCGGCTCGCCTTCCGTACAGCCTGAAGGTGCTGCTGGAGAACCTGCTCCGCACCGAGGACGGCGCGAACATCACCGCCGACCACATCCGTGCCCTCGGTGGCTGGGACTCGCAGGCGCAGCCCAGCCAGGAGATCCAGTTCACGCCGGCCCGCGTGATCATGCAGGACTTCACCGGCGTGCCCTGTGTCGTGGACCTCGCCACCATGCGTGAGGCCGTCAAGGAGCTGGGCGGTGACGCGGCGAAGATCAACCCGCTGGCCCCCGCCGAGCTGGTCATCGACCACTCCGTCATCGCCGACAAGTTCGGCACCCACGAGGCCTTCGCGCAGAACGTCGAGCTGGAGTACGGCCGCAACCGCGAGCGCTACCAGTTCCTGCGCTGGGGCCAGACCGCGTTCGACGAGTTCAAGGTCGTCCCGCCGGGCACCGGCATCGTCCACCAGGTCAACATCGAGCACCTCGCCCGGACCGTCATGGTCCGCAACGGCCAGGCGTACCCCGACACCCTGGTCGGCACCGACTCCCACACCACCATGGTCAACGGCCTCGGTGTGCTGGGCTGGGGCGTCGGCGGCATCGAGGCCGAGGCCGCGATGCTCGGCCAGCCGGTCTCGATGCTCATCCCGCGCGTCGTCGGCTTCAAGCTGACCGGCGAGCTGACCCCGGGCACCACCGCCACCGACCTCGTGCTCACGATCACCGAGATGCTCCGCAAACACGGTGTCGTCGGCAAGTTCGTCGAGTTCTACGGTGAAGGCGTCGCCGCCACCTCGCTCGCCAACCGCGCCACCATCGGCAACATGTCGCCGGAGTTCGGCTCCACCGCCGCGATCTTCCCGATCGACGCCGAGACCATCAAGTACCTGAAGCTGACGGGCCGCGACGCCCAGCAGCTCGCGCTCGTCGAGGCGTACGCCAAGGAGCAGGGCCTCTGGCTCGACCCGGCCGCCGAGCCCGACTTCTCCGAGAAGCTGGAGCTCGACCTCGCCACGGTCGTCCCCTCGATCGCCGGCCCGAAGCGCCCGCAGGACCGCATCGTCCTCGCGAACGCCTCCGAGCAGTTCACGAGCGACGTGCGCAACTACGTCGCCGACGACGACGAGGCGGGCAAGGAGTCCTTCCCGGCCTCCGACTCCCCGGCCGCCAGCAACGGCGTACCGAGCAACCCGGTCACCGTGACCGCCCCCGACGGCTCGACCTACGAGCTCGACCACGGCGCGGTCACCGTCGCGGCCATCACCTCCTGCACCAACACCTCGAACCCGTACGTCATGGTCGCCGCCGCGCTCGTCGCGAAGAAGGCCGTGGAGAAGGGCCTGACCCGCAAGCCGTGGGTCAAGACCACCCTCGCCCCGGGCTCCAAGGTCGTCACCGACTACTTCGACAAGGCGGGGCTCACCCCCTACCTCGACAAGGTCGGCTTCAACCTCGTCGGCTACGGCTGCACCACCTGCATCGGCAACTCCGGCCCGCTGCCGGAGGAGGTCTCCAAGGCCGTCAACGACCATGACCTGGCCGTGACTTCGGTGCTCTCCGGCAACCGCAACTTCGAGGGCCGGATCAACCCCGACGTCAAGATGAACTACCTGGCGTCCCCGCCGCTGGTCGTCGCCTACGCCCTCGCGGGCTCCATGAAGGTGGACATCACGCGCGACGCCCTGGGCACCGACCAGGACGGCAAGCCGGTCTTCCTGGAGGACATCTGGCCCTCCGAGGCCGAGGTCAACGACGTCGTGGCGAACGCCATCGGCGAGGACATGTTCAACAAGTCCTACGCCGACGTCTTCGCCGGTGACGCCCAGTGGCAGGCGCTGCCGATCCCGACCGGCAACACCTTCGAGTGGGACGCCGAGTCGACCTACGTCCGCAAGCCCCCCTACTTCGAGGGCATGACGATGGAGACCACCCCGGTCTCGGACATCGACGGCGCGCGCGTGCTGGCCAAGCTCGGCGACTCGGTCACCACCGACCACATCTCCCCGGCCGGTGCGATCAAGGCCGACACCCCGGCCGGCAAGTACCTCACCGAACACGGCATCGAGCGGCGTGACTTCAACTCCTACGGCTCGCGCCGAGGCAACCACGAGGTCATGATCCGCGGCACCTTCGCCAACATCCGCCTGCGCAACCAGGTCGCGCCGGGCACCGAGGGCGGCTTCACGCGTGACTTCACGCAGGCCGACGCGCCGGTGTCGTTCATCTACGACGCCTCGCGCAACTACATCGAGCAGGGCATCCCGCTGGTCATCCTGGCCGGCAAGGAGTACGGCTCCGGCTCGTCCCGCGACTGGGCCGCCAAGGGCACCGCGCTCCTCGGCGTCAAGGCCGTCATCGCCGAGTCCTACGAGCGCATCCACCGCTCGAACCTCATCGGCATGGGCGTCATCCCGCTCCAGTACCCGGCGGGCCAGTCCGCCGAGACCCTCGGCCTGACCGGCGAGGAGGCCTTCTCCATCGCCGGCATCACCGAGCTGAACGACGGCACCACCCCGAGCACGGTCAAGGTCACCACCGACACCGGCGTGGAGTTCGACGCGGTCGTCCGCATCGACACCCCCGGCGAGGCCGACTACTACCGCAACGGCGGCATCCTGCAGTACGTGCTGCGCAACCTGATCCGCAACTAGCGGACCCGGTACGGCAGTTGAGGGCCGCACCCCTGGCGACGGGGGTGCGGCCCTTTGCCGTTCGGCTACAGCCAGACGGCCCTCCGCCGTTCCGCTACAGCCACCCCCGCTGCGCCGCCCGCAGCCCGAGCTGGAAGCGGCTCGCCGCCCCGAGCCGTTCCTGGAGGTCGCTCACCCGCCGCCGCAGCGTGCGCAGACTGATCCCCAGATGGCGGGCGACCGCCTCGTCCTTCAACCCGGCCGCCAGCAGCCGCGTCAACGCCTGCTCGTCCTCGGAGAGTTCACCGTTCCCCGCGGGCCGGCCGAGCGGGGTCGCCTGCTGCCAGGCCAGCTCGAAGAGCTTCTGCAGGGCCTCGGTCACCGCCGAATGCCATACGACGACGGCGCAGTAGCCGCCCGCCGCCGACGAGGTCAGCGGGAGCAGGGCCCGACGCCCGTCGACCACCAGCAGTTTGAGCGGCACGGACGGCAACACCCGCGCCTGCTCGCCGAGTTCGACCATGTTCCAGGCGCGGGACAGGGCGTTCGGATCCTCCAGGGCGGTCGCCGCGTAGATGCCGCGCGAGACGATCCCGCGCTTGAGCAGATCGGCCTGGAGGTCCACCTGCGGTGCGGGCGGGGCGAGATAGGGCGGGGTGTCGAAAAGACACACCTCGTGCTCCGCGCGGGCGTACATCTCCTCCAAGCGGGCCGCGATGGCTCCCTCGCCCGAGGCGACCTCGATCAGCCGGGACGGCTCCTCGCGCAGCAGCCCCGCCTCGTACGCGGTGGCCATCTCCTCGGCGGTGGCGGCGACCAGTTCGGACTCCGTCTCGCGCCGCCGGATCAGCGCGCGGATCGCCACCCGCGGATCGACCGCCCGTAACCCGCCCATGGAGTCCGGCGGTTGGAGCAGTCCCAGCGCGAGCAGCCGGTCGCAGGCCTCGCGCAGTTCGGCCGGGGTCGCCCTGGCCATCAGCGCCCAGCCGCCCGCGCCCGCGTCGGGCTGATGGAGAATCGACCGGTACACCAGCTCGTCGGAGGCGGAGACCCCCACCGCGGCCCAAGGGCTCGCGGCAGGGGTCCGTCGTGCAGGATCCTGTGCCGTGTTCACCATGGCTCGCCACGGTAGGGGTTCTTTGTTAAGAATCCTTACCGTGGCTCGGCCCGTCCGCTCACTTCGGGATCACTCCGGGCTTAAACTCCGGGCTCAACTTCGGGATCACTTCAGGCCGAAGGCCCGCAGTACGGTCTGGTCGATCCCGTTGCCGACGCGGTCGACGGCCCGCACACGCAGCGACACCGACGCGGCGCCCTTCGCGGGCCTGAACCGTGCCTCGCCCTTCTTGACACTCACCGCTTTCCAGGACGCGCCGTCGTCGTAGGAGACCCAAGCCTTCAGACTGCTCGCCCGGACGCTCCCCGACGGGTTCGCGACCGACAGTCCGACCGCCAACTCCCGTCTGGCGTCGGCCCGGTTGAGGAGATCGAGACCCTTCGGGGCGATGCCGACGGTGAGCAGTGGCAGCGCCGTCGCGGTGTCGGTGTGCGCCGAGGCGAAGGTCCACTCGGTGTGCGTGCTCGTGGAGTACTTCGCCCAGGCCGCCTTGCGCTGCACGTCCAGATCGAAGCGGTACGAGGCCTTCGCCGCCGGCACGTCGAAGACGCCGTATCCGCCGCGCGTCGAGTTGCCGACGAACTGCCCGTCCGCGTAGAGCTTGCCCTGCGCTGTGGTGTCGACGGTGTCGATGTTTCCGTAGTGGCCAGGCGTGGAGTCGTTCAACTCCGTTACAGAGAAGGTGAGTCTGTCGCCGGTGCGGGCCGAGAGGCCGTACTCCTCGCTGCTGCCCGGCCGGACGACCTGGCGCAGCCAGTTCTCGGTGGGCTCGGTGCCCGCCTTGGTGAAGGTCCGCAGCGGGCTCCACTCGCCCTTGCTGGCCTTCCAGTTGGGGTAGACGACATGCCAGGTGCGGGTGTCCGGGTCGACGTAGTAGTACTCGTCGCGTTCCGTGCCCAGTTGGGTGTACACACTGCTCTCGACGCCGAAGAGCTGCCAGGGGCGGAAGGTGTACAGGGTGTCCGCGCCCATCTCACCGGCCGTGCCGCCGTAGTAACGGGCCTTTCGCTTCACCGTGTTGGACCTGTCGAGGCGGTAGGTCTGGTTCGCGGTGATGGCGTCGCTCTGCGCGGCGAGCAGGTTGTAGACGTAGGGACTGACCGGTGTGCCGCTCAGCTTCAGCGTGACCTTCTTGCCGGTCTTCAGCAGGTCGGCCAGCGCGGCGCCCTGCTCGCCGGTGGCGATCATCAGCGGGACGGTGGTCGCCCGGTCCACGGCCTCGATCCAGAAGCCCGGTGTCTTGCGGTAGACGATGAGGTAACCCGCCCCGGCCTTGGTCGCGTTGTCCAAGGCAGTCTGCGCCCGCTCGGTGGCGCCGACGCCGACCACCGCCACCTTGCCCTTGACGTCGAGCCCCGCGAAGTCGGCCGCGGTGCCGCCGCCCGCGTCCACCGCCCGCACGGTGTGGTCACCGCTGATCTTCAACGGGAAGTCGTTGTACGTCTGCGAGTAGTAGAGCGACGACAGCGAGGTCTTCTCCGGGCTGGTGACGCTCGCCGTCAAATCCTTCGCGTACAGCCGGAACTTGGCGTAGAAGTTCAGGGTGCCCACGGTGACCGGCGGGGTCGGCGCCACATAGACGTGGTCGGTCCAGAAGCCCTGGCTGTAGGTGAGCCCCCAGGCGCTGCCCGGACCCTCCCGGTGCCAACTGGTGCTGAAGCCCTGGAAGTCGGAGTCCTCCTTGGTCTTCGGTCTGATCTCCACCGCCTTGCGGGCGTCGAGGACCACCGCGGTGTCGCCGTCGACCTTGATCTCCGGGTTGCCGACGACCGAGGTGCCCACCGCCAGACCGCCCGCGTCCCGGTCCGGGATCCAGGTCGCGATGGAGTAGGTGCCGGCCGGCACCTGCCAGGTCCAGCCGGTGTCGAGGAAGCCGTAGTCGTCGGGGTAGGCGCCGTTCAGCTCCTGGAGCGTGAAGAGCGAGGCCCCGGTCGACGGGTTGCCCTCGCGGTCCACGAGCGAGACCTTCAGGTCGTAGGTCTTCGGCGCCTTCTCGAAGCCGACGGCCGTGGTGACCTGGACACCGCCGTCGGCGGTCGCCGTGACATGGCCCGTGTACCGGCCCTCGGTCTCCCGCGACGGGTCCACGCCGACGGAGACGGTGGCGGTGCCCCGCGCCGGCACGGTCACCGAACCGGAGCCCAGAGCGAGGTCGGGCAGCGACGACGACAGCTTCAACTCCACCGGACTGTCAGTGGTGTTGGTGTACGTGATGTCCTTGCCGACGACACCGTTGTCGCCGTCCTCGAATCTGCCGAAGCTCAGCGCCGAGGTCGCGAAGACGCCCTGCTCGACCGCCCGTACGGCGTCGACCCGGCCGTCGCCCTGCTCGAACACGGAGTTGACGGTATTCGTCTTCGCCGTGCTGGCCAGCGCCTCCTTGATCTGCTCGCCGGTCCAGTCCGGATGGGCCTGCACGACCAGCGCCGCCGCGCCCGCGACATGCGGGGTGGCCATCGAAGTGCCGCTCGCCGTCGTGTAGTAGTCGTCGACCGGCGTACCACCGGGCATGGTGGTGCCGGCCGCGCGAGCCGCCGTGATGCTCACGCCCGGCGCGGTGATCTCCGGCTTGACCGCCGAGTCGCCGAGGCGCGGACCCCGGCTGGAGAACGAGGCCAGCTGGTCCGACTTGTCGACCGCGCCCACCGTCAGCGCCGAGTCGGCGATGCCCGGGGTGCCCACGGTCTGCTCGCCCGGCCCCGCGTTGCCGGCCGCGATCACGAACAACGCGCCGGTGGACGCGGACAGTTCGTCGACGGTCTCGCTGAGCACGTCCGAGGGGCCGGAGGCCGTACCGCCCAACGACATCGAGACGATCTTCGCGCCGGAGCGCGCCGCCCACTCCATGCCCGCGATGATCCAGGAGGCCTGACCGCTGCCCGTGTCGTCCAGCACCTTGCCGACCAGCAGCCGCGCGCCCGGCGCCACGCCCTTGTACCGGCCGCCCGAGGCCGCGCCCGAGCCGACGATCGTGGACGCCACATGGGTGCCGTGGCCGAAGCCGTCCTGGACCGTCTCGTCCGGTACGAAGCTCTCCGAGCCCGCGATCTTCCCGGCCAGGTCCGGATGCCCGGTGTCCGCGCCCGTGTCCAGGACCGCGACCTCGACGCCTGTGCCGTCGTAGCCCGCCTTCCACACCTCGGGCGCGCCGATCTGCGGCACGCTCACGTCGAGGGAGGCCTGCACCTTGGCGTCCAGCCAGAGCTTGTCGATGCCGTCACCGAGCTGCTTCGCGGCCCTCGCGGTGGGCGCGGTGCCGAGTGCCGGGGCGATGTCCGACCAGAAGGCAGTGGACTTCTTCGCGCTGAGCGCGGCGCCGTCGATCCCGGGCAGCGCCAGCGTCCGGCGCGTGCCCTCGGGGGTCTCGGTGCCCTTGGCGTACGTCGCGATGACCGGGGTGGAGCCGGTCTTCGCGTCCGTGTACCCCTGCTTGACCAGCTGGGTGACATTGAACAGGGCGGGGTCGAGGCGGCCCGCCTTGATGAGCGGGACGGCGTCCGCCGGCAGGACGCTGATCTCGCCGTTCTTCTCGCTGGACAGGAAGGTGGCGGCCTCGCGGCCCTTGCCGCGCCGTACGTCGACGGCGTTCTTGCCGTCCGGTCCGGCGGTCAGAGTGACGGTGTCGCCGGTGATGAGGGTGACGGTCTGCGGTGGAGTGGTGCTCGGGCCCGTGAGGGACGCGGCGGGCGTGGCGGCTGTGGTGGATGTGGTGGATACGGTGGCCCGGGAGCCGTGGGCGGGTGTGGTGACCTCGGATCCCAGGGCGGCTGTCGCGGGCGTGATCGCCCCCGCGAGCAGTCCGGCCGCTCCTGCCACGGCCCACAGGGCGTGGAGTCTTCGCATGGGTGGACGTCCTCCCCTGAACGCGGAACGCCTCCGCCCGGTAAGCGGAAGCCAGGGATCACAGTGGGCGTCCGGCCGGGAGCCGATCAAGGGAATCGAGTGGCCGGAGCGTGCCAATGCCCCCTTCGGCCACAGGAGTTGACGCGAAACCGGCCAAGGGCGAGCGGTCACGATCGGCCGACCGCCCCGGTCCGCGCGCCGGTCCACAACCGGACTCCGCAGGTCCGCCTACCTGTCGGCCCGTCCGTTCGCACGGCTGCGGCTCAGTCGGAACACAGCATTCCCTCAGCCAACCGGGACAGGATCAGGACATGGCTGGCATCTCCGGTACCCGCGGCGGACGGGTTCGCGTTCTCATCGTCGACGACGAACCCGCGCTCACCGAAGTGCTGTCCGTGGCCGTCACCGAGGCGGGCTGGCGGCCCTATCCGGCCGGTGACGGACAGAGCGCGCTCAGGATCGCCCGCGGCTGCGCCCCGCACGCCGTCGTGCTGGACGGGATGCTGCCCGACCTCGACGGCATCCAGGTACTGCGCCGCCTGCGGTACGAGAACCCGAAGCTGCCGGTGCTCATGCTCACCGCCCGCGACGCCGTCGAGCACCGCCTCGACGGACTCGACAGCGGCGCCGACGACTACGTCACCAAGCCCTTCTCCCTGGAGGAGGTCGTGCTGCGGCTGCGCGGACTGCTGCGCCGGGCCGGCACCGAGCGCGGCGCGGCCGACGACTCCGTACGCGTCCTCGGCGACCTCGTGCTGACCGAGGAGACCCGCGAGGTGCACCGCGCGGGACAGCAACTCCCGCTCACCGCCAAGGAGTTCGACCTGCTCAGCCTGTTGCTGAACCATCCGCGTCAGGTGCTGAGCAAGGCCCAGATCCTCGACCACGTGTGGAGCAGTTCCTTCGACGGCGGCGGCAACCTCGTCGAGGTCTACATCTCCAGCCTGCGCCGGAAGATCGACAAGGGCCGCGCGCCGATGATCCACACCGTGCGCGGCACCGGATACACCATCAGGCCGGTGGAGGACGGGAGATGACCGTACGACCGCGCGGGCGCTCCCTGCGGACCCGTCTGCTTCTCCTCGGCGGACGCTCGCTGCGGACCCGTCTGCTCCTGTTCATCGGCGCGATCCTCGTCGCCGTGTGCGCCACGATGGCGCTCACCACCGTCTACGCCCAACGCGCCTATCTCCTCGGCAACTTGGACCAGCGCGTCAGCGACGCCGCCGACCGCAGCCTGGGCGGCGCCTCCCTCCACCCCGAGCTCGACCGCGACCTCGGCTTCCTCCACGAGAGCGGCCACCCCGCCGGGATGCTCGCCGCCCGGCTCGACGACGACGGCGCCGTCCTCACCGCGGCGGTCGTCAGCCAGGACGCCGCCCCACAGGCGCTCGACGACGACCAGCGCGCCGCCCTCGCGGGCCTCACGGCCGACGGCGCCGAGCACACCCGTACCGTGCCAGGACTCGGCGCCTACCGGCTCACCGTCCTGGACAGCGACGGCGTCCGCGTCCTGGCCGGACTCCCGATGGACGACGTACAGGACATGATCACCAAACTGATGGTGGTCGAGTCGGTCGTCGCCGTCGTCGGGCTGGGCGCCGCGGGGGTCGTCTGCGCGGTGGTCATACGACGTCAACTGCGGCCCCTGGGCCGGGTCGCCGCCACCGCCGTCGAGGTCTCCCGTGCCCCGCTGGACCGCGGCGAGGTCACCGGCCTCACCCGTGTCCCCGCCCGGGACACCGACCCCGGCAGCGAGGCAGGACAGGTCGGTGCCGCGCTCAACCGGATGATCGAGCACGTCGAGTCCTCGCTCGCCGAACGGCAGCGCGGCGAGGAGGAGATGCGGCGCAGCGAGGAACGCATGCGGCGCTTCCTGGCCGACGCCAGCCATGAACTGCGTACCCCGCTCGCCTCCATCGCGGGTTATGCCGAGCTGATGAACCGCGGCACCGACCGGATCGAGCCGGTGCTGGCCTGGCGCCGGGTCTCGGCGGAGTCGGCACGGATGACCGGACTGGTCGAGGATCTGCTGCTGCTCGCCCGGCTCGACGAGGGGCGGCCCCTGCACGCGGCCGAGGTCGACCTCGCGGCCGTCGTCGCCGAAGCGGTGTGGGACGCGCGCGCGGCGGGCGACGGCCACGACTGGCAGTTGTCGCTGCCCCTGGAGACCCCGGCCCTGGTCGTCGGCGACGAGGCACGGCTCCACCAGGTGGTGGCCAACCTGCTGGCCAACGCCCGTGTGCACACGCCCGTCGGCACGGCGGTGGTGGCCGAGGTGGAGGCCGTGGGGGAGCGGTGCGTGATCCGCGTACGGGACAACGGGCCTGGGATTCCGGGCGAGTTGCTGCCGCGGGCCTTCGAACGCTTCACCAGGGCCGACTCGTCACGGGCCCGGGCATCCGGGTCCGCGGGCGGCGCGGGGCTCGGACTCGCCATCGCGGCGGCCATCGTGGGGGCGCACGGCGGCCGGATCGACGTGACCAGCGTGCCGGGTCGCACGGAGTTCACGATCGACCTCCCGGCGGACCGACTCCCGCCCGCAGAGCCGGAGATGCACGTCCGCCCGGCGCCGGTGCGGGAGAGCACCGTACGCCGGGCGGACGCCGTCGTCGAAGGCCGGGCCGGCGGAGTCCGTACGGGACTGCCGGCCCGGACCGCTAGGGAGTGGTCGTGAAGGCGTCGAAGTCGGCCTCGCCGGTGGTGCCGGAGGCGTGCGAGGTCTGGGTGAGGCCGACGTCCTGCGTGGCCGCGGCCGTCGGGACGTCGATGGTGCCCACCAGGTTCCACGTGGCGTTGTCGGTCGAGTAGTAGCCGCTGTACGAGGTGCCGGTGCGGACGAGCTTCAGCCACGACGGGTAGGTGGCGGTGCCGGTGGAGTCCTGCGAGTCGAGCTTTCCGTCGCCGTCGCTGTCCCAGTCGAGCAGATAGCCGTTGCCCGGGGTCGCGACCAGGGCCACATAGCCGGGTGAGGTGTTGGACTGGGTGATGTCGTTGCGGACCATGATCCCGGCCTTGGCCCAGACGTCCGTGTTCGACTGCGAGTCGAGCTTCACCGTGGTCACGGAACCGTCGTGCTCGGCTCCGGGCAGATAGATCGTGCCGTACTCGTTGGTGCCGTTGTAGAGGTCCGCGCCCTGCGCTCGGATGCCGAGTTGGGTGCCGGACTGGCTGAAACTGGCCGTGGTGGAGGCGAACGTCTTGTAGGGGGCCGTCACTTGGTGGTTGACGGTGATCGTGTCACCGGCGGTGAGCCGGGTCGTCCCGTCCGACCGGAAGCGGTAACTCGCGCTTCCCTGGAAGTCGCTGGAGGCGAAGAGCTTCGACGAGGGCGGGATGGACACCGAGTAGGTGGCCTTCAACGCGTGGCCGCCGCGGATCGTCCGGGCCCGGGTCACGTCACGCGTGGTGATCTTCGCGCCGGACGGCCCGGTGAGGGTCAGGGCGGCGTCGGTGATCGACCGCGACCCGTTGTCGGACAGCACCGCGGTCACCGTACGCGTGGTGCTGTCGCTGGCCGCCGGCGCCCAGTCGAGCCCGAACGAGACGTCCGGAGCCGCGCCGCTCACCGTGCGGTGGCTGCCGTGGACCCGGTACAGGACCACGCCGTGCGGCGGCACATTGGCGGCGATCCGACCCGCGGACTCGGTCAGCCGCTTGCTCCACAGATCCCGCAGGGAGTAGTCGCGCGCCTTGGCCAGACCCAGCGCGGACGCGGTCGTGGCGACTTCCCGGGGCGCCGACCCGGTGTTGAACAGCCCGACGATCGCATCGCCGTTGGGCTCGGTCTTCGCGAACACCTGCGAGTTCGCGTCCGAGGAGATGCGCTTGGCGTCGATGCCGTCCTGGTCGACCGCGAGGACGTCGGTGTTCTTCAGCAGCTTGAGGTCGGCGGGGTCGAGGTCGGTCAGGTCGGTGCCGAGGATGAGCGGGGAGGAGGCCAGCGACCACAGGCTCATCTGGGTCTTGCGCTCGTCGGGGGTGAGGCCGTTGTTCGCGCCGTTCCCGATCTCCAGGGAGTCGTAGTCGTTGTATCCGCCGGGACCGCCGTGCCCGGCCCACGCGGCGACCTGGTCGAAGCGCGAGGCGATGGAGGCCCAGGTGGTCAGGGGGTAACTGCTGCCGTTCGGACCGCAGTAGCACTCGATGTCGCCGCCGGTGCGCCAGCCGTTGGAGAGCTTCTTCCAGGTGGCCACGTTGTTGATGTCCAGGTTGTTGGACAGCTCCAGGTGGATCGGCCGCCCCGTCTTCCGCAGGGCGTCCGACCAGGCCTGGACGTCCTGTTGGTCGGGCGTGCCGACACCGTCGATCTTGAGGTAGTCGATGCCCCAGCCGGCGAACTGACCGGCCCACGAGTCGACGAAGGTCTGCGCGCCGGGCTTGGTGTAGTCGATGCCCACCATGCCACCGCAGTTGTAGTTGCTCTCCGTCGCCGTGGTCGCGATGTCCCGCGCGTGGTACGGCGTTCCCTTGATCTCCGTGTTCTTGGCGACCGCCTGCTGGGAGATGCCGGGAGTGACGTACAGGCCGAACTTCAGCCCCAGGGAGTGGACATGGTCGGCCACGACCTGGATGCCGTTCTCACCGCCGCGCGGCGGGAACCTGACGGGGTCGGTGACCCAGCGGCCGTACTGGTCGACGTCCGGCCCCTGGCTGCCCGGGCACTGGTACCAGAAGTCGTCGATGTTCGCGTAGACGAAACCATTCTTCGCGAGGCCGCTGGTCTTGAGTGCCTTCGCCTGCGCCTCGATCGTCTGCGCCGTCGGATCGCGGCGGACGAAGCTCCAACTGCTCCATCCCAGCAGGGGTTTGAGCCCGACACCGTTGTCAGAAGCCTGCGCGGGCTGACCCCCGGTCGCGGTGATGCCCGTGGTGAGCAGCAGCGCTCCCGCGCAGGCGGCCAGCAGGCCGCGGATCTGTCTTCTCATGAGCTGTTCCTCCATTGCAACGCTCACTTGCCTCAGAAAGCGTCAAGAACCAACCCCCCGGACGCGACAAGTGAACATGACCGAACGCCATTCACCGCATAGCGCGCTTGGCCAAGAATGAGTCAAGTCTGTGCGGCGACTGTGGCGGGACCGCTCGGCGTTTACAGTCGCCCCACTTCGCGCTAGCTTCCCCATAGGTGGGGTGGGAGCGCTCCCATGTCGGCGGACCGGAACCCGCCGTCCAGGGGGCGCCATCCACCCCACCCCTCCGTATGGACGCATCCGCATGGCCGTACCCGAAGGAAACCGACTGGCATGATCCTGACAAGAACGGACGCGGCGCCACGTCGATTAGCCCTCTCCGCCCGCGCCTTCTCCCTCCGCGCTCTCTCCGTCCGTAACCTCTCCACCCGCACCCGAGCTCTCCTCCTCGTCCTCGTCTCCGTCCTCGCCACGCTCCCGGCCCTCGCCCTGGTCATGGCGGCCGGCGGTCCGGCGCAGGCGCACGGAACTCCCATGAAGCCCGCCAGCCGTACGTTCCTGTGCTGGCAGGACGGCCTGACGGACACCGGGGAGATCAAGCCGGTCAACCCGGCGTGCAAGGCGGCCCAACAGGTCAGCGGTACAACGCCGTTCTACAACTGGTTCTCGGTGCTGCGCTCCGACGGCGCCGGCCGCACCCGCGGCTTCGTGCCCGACGGTGAGCTGTGCAGCGGCGGCAACACCAACTTCACCGGCTTCAATCTCCCGCGCAACGACTGGCCGTTGACGCATCTGACCTCCGGCGCGACCGTCGACTTCTCCTACAACGCCTGGGCCGCGCACCCGGGTTGGTTCTACGTCTACATCACCAAGGACGGCTTCGACCCGACCAAGACGCTCACCTGGAACGACATGGAGGCGACGCCCTTCCTCACCGTCGACCACCCGCCGCTCAACGGCACCCCGGGCACGGTCGAGGCCAACTACTCCTGGTCCGGGCAGCTTCCGGCGAACAAGTCGGGGCGGCACATCGTCTACATGGTGTGGCAGCGCTCGGACAGCGCGGAGACCTTCTACTCCTGCTCCGACGTCGTCTTCGACGGCGGCAACGGCGAGGTCACCGGCATCCACGATCCGGGCAACCCGACCGACCCGGTGCCCGGCGAATGCGCGGCCACCCGCCGTACGACCGGGAGTTGGAACGGCGGCTACCAGTCCGAGGTGACCGTCACCAACACCGGGAACGTCCCGATGCTGGGCTGGATGGTCGACTGGACACTGCCCGGCGGCCAGAAGGTCGAGAGCCTCTGGAACGGCAATCCCACCTACACGGGCCAGGACGTGATGGTCCACAACGCCGACTGGAACGGCTCGTTGAGTCCGGGACAGAGCACGACCTTCGGCTACGTCGTCTCCGGCACCGGAGGTGACACGGCGACGGCTCTGCCCTGCCGGGTCGGCTGAGGCGCGCGAGTCGGAACAGCTCTGGGCGGACCCCGGTGGTGGTCGGTGTACCACCGGGGTCCGCGAGCCGACCGGTGCCAATGGGGGAGCGGTACCGGGCGGGGTGAGAGCCCCCTGTGCCCGACCTGACCGGGCACTGGAGGAGAGGGCTGACAAGCGGGAGACGGCTGAGCAAGTGGCGCGGCTTGTGGCGACGCTGCAAGTGCGACAACGTTGTCGAGTGGTCTGTACATGACTGTACTCCTCCAACCGACAACGATGTCAAGACAGTTGCGGAAGTGGCCGTAAGTGGTCCGTACGGGTGGCTCCCGCGTGGGCCGTCACCTTCCCACGCGCTCTTCCGTGGTACGGGTGGCGCACGTTACTGTCCCTGCGGCTTGTGCGACCTGTGGTGCGCGACCCGTCCGAAGGAGGAGGGGCCGCGTCATGCGTTTCCGTCCTACGTCCCTGCTGCTCGCCGCCGCTCTCGCGGTCGGCGGCGCCACCCCCGCCCTCGCGGCAACAGCCGCGCCGCCCCAGCTCGTCGACGACCCGACCGCGTACGTCGATCCGCTCATCGGCACCACGAACGGCGGCAACGTCTTCCCCGGCGCCGTGGTGCCCTTCGGCATGCTCTCCTGGAGCCCGGAGAACACCAGAGGCAACGCCACCAGTACGGCAGCGCCGGGCGGTTACCAGTACGACGCCACCCGCATCCGCGGTTTCAGCCTCACCCACATGTCCGGCACCGGCTGCGCGGGCGGCAGCGGCGACATCCCGTTCTTCCCGTACGCCGGTGAGGTCACGTCCTCCCCGGCGAGCGACACCAAGGACGCCGTCTACGCCTCGGACTTCAGCCACGCCGACGAGACCGCCGAGCCCGGCCACTACAAGGTCGGCCTCGCCTCCGGTGTCACCGCCGATCTGACGGCGACGGCCCGCACGGGCTCGGCGCAGTTCACCTACCCGGCCGACAAGCCCGCCTCGATGCTGATCCGTACCGCCAACTCCGAGGTGGGCTCGGCCGATTCGACGGTCACCATCGACCCGGAGACGCGCACGGTCTCCGGGTCGGTCACCTCCGGCGACTTCTGCGGATACCTGGACCCCGAGGGCCAACGGGCCTACTACACCCTCTACTTCACGGCGAAGTTCGACCGTGACTTCAAGACGACCGGTACCTGGCAGGACGACAAGCTGACGCCGGGTTCCACCTCGGCGAGCGGCGGCACCGGCGGCTTCTCCAACGGCGGCCGACCGGTCGCGGGCAAGGGCGCCGGCGGCTACGTCGAGTTCGAGCCGGGCGACGGGCCGGTCAACGCCAAGGTCGGCATCTCCTACGTCAGTCAGGCCGGCGCCACCGCCAACCTGGCCGAGGAGAACCCGTCGCGCCGCTCCTTCGACGCGGTGAAGAAGGCCGCCCAGCGCGCCTGGCGGGACCGCCTCGACGCGATCCGGGTCGGCGGCGGCACCGACGACGAGCGCAAGACCTTCTACACCGCGCTCTACCACGCCCTCATCCACCCGAACGTGATCAGCGACGCCGACCGCAGATACCGCGGCAGCGACGGCGAGGTGCACCGGGTCTCCCGGGGCCACGAGGCCCAGTACGGCACCTTCTCCGGCTGGGACGTCTACCGCGACCAGGTCCAGCTGCTCACCCTGCTCAGTCCGCGCACCGGCTCGGACATCGCGCAGTCGCTGTACGAACTCGCCCAGCAGAACGGCGGGATCTGGGACCGCTGGCTGCACGGCGCGAGCGGCACGCACGTCATGAACGGCGACCCCTCACCGACCGCCCTGGCCGGCATCCGCGCCTTCGGCGGCACGGACTTCGACCTGCGCGGCGCACTGAACTCGCTCGTCAAGGCGGCCACCGTACCGACCCCGCAGGACCTGTCCTCGTCGGGCAAGCCAGTGCTTTCGGTGGGCCAACGGCCGTCCCTCGACAAGTACTTGGACCTGCACTACATGCCCTCGGTCTCCAACGCCTGGGGCGGCGCGGCCGAGACGCTGGAGATGTCCACCGCCGACTTCTCGCTCTCCCAACTCGCCGCGGCGGCGGGGAAGAAGGACACGGCGGCCACCTTCGCCAAGCGATCCCAGTGGTGGCAGAACAACTTCAACATCGCGGCCGACCCGACCGGCGGCTACATCGCCAACCGCAAGGCGGACGGCAGTTGGGTCACCGGCTTCACCCCGGCCACCGGCAACGGCTTCGTCGAGGGCACGGCGGCCCAGTACACCTGGATGGTCCAGCACAACCCGGCCGGGCTGTTCGCGGCCATGGGCGGCAAGGACGAGGCCCTCAAGCGCCTCGACACCTTCTTCCACGAGGACGACGGCAGCTGGGCGTTCACCGGCAGCGGCGGCGCCAAGTCCGAGCTGGACAACGAACCCTCGATCAACGTGCCCTACCTGTACGACTACGCGGGCGCGCCCTACAAGACGCAGGAGACCGTCCGCGCCGCGATGACCCAGCTGTGGTCCACCAAGACCAACGGCATCCCCGGCAACGACGACCTCGGCGCGATGTCGTCCTGGTACGTCTTCTCCGCGCTCGGCATGTACCCGCAGGTGCCCTCACGTGCCGAACTGGTCCTGGCCTCACCGCTGTTCCCGCGCGTCGAGATCGACCGGCCGGAGGGCAACGACATCTCGATCCGCGCGACGGGTGCGGCGGCCGATGCGCCGTACATCCAGTCCTTGAAGGTCAACGGCCGGTCCAGTGACCGGTCTTGGCTCCCGGCGTCCTTCGTGCGCGACGGCGGCCGGCTCGACTACACCCTCTCCTCCACCCCGAACCGCGACTGGGGCACCACCCAGGCCCCGCCGTCCTTCCGCGACGGCGAGCAGCCGTACCAGATCGGCGTCGGTCCGACCACGGCGACGATCGCACCCGGCGAGAGCGCCGAGGTCGACATCCGCGCGCTGGCCGTGAGCGGCGGCACCGGACCCGAGGTGCGCTTCAAGGTCGAGACCCCGGACGGGATTTCGGCGTCCCCGGCCGAGGGCACGGTGTCCGACGGCTCGCAGAAGATCACCCTGTCCGCGGCGAAGGACGTCAAGCAGGGCTTCTTCGAGGCCAAGGTGACGGTGACCTCCGGCGACGACTCCTACGTGCAGCCGGTCGCCCTCACGGTGGCCGCCCCCGGCACCTTGCTCGCCGCCTACAACAACACCGGCGTCTCGGACGACGTGGGCGAGCACGACGAGGCCGACTACGACGGGGGCGGCTGGAGTTACTCCCGTCAGGCCCTCGCCGCGGCCGGTCTCACCGCGGGCGGACAGGGCACGGTCGACGGGCTGACCTTCACCTGGCCCAACTCGCCCGCCGCCCGTCCCGACAACGCCTACGCGGCCGGACAGACCGTCCAACTCGACACCCCTGCTGCCAAGTTGTCCTTCGTCGGCAGCGCGGTCAACGGAAACCAGCGGACCAGTGCCACGGTCACCTACACCGACGGCAGCACCGGCACGGTCGACCTGTCCTTCACCGACTGGACCGTCGGCGGAGGCGGCGGCACCGTCCAGTACGGCAACGTGGTCGTCGCCAAGGCCGCGTACCGCAACGTGGCCGGCGCGGACAAGGACCCGGTGGCGACGTACGTCTTCGCCACCAAGGCCTTCGCCGCACCGGACGGCAAGACGATCGCGAGCGTGACACTGCCGCAGAACACGGACCTGCACGTGTTCACCCTCGCGACCGGCTGACCGAGGAGGTCCCCGCGGGCGGCGCCGCCGGTCGACTCGGCACACCGGGTCGACGGCGGCGTACGCCCCGCTCCTTCAGCGCGAGGCACTGAACATGCCGACCTCGTAGGAACCGCCCTTCTGGTGCACGATCACGGCGAGTCGGTTGGCCGCGTTGATCAGCGCGACCAGGCACACCAGCGCGGCGATCTGGTCGTCGTCGTAGTGCTTGCGCACCTGGTCCCAGGTCTCGTCGGACACGCCCAGTTGCGCGTCCGCCATCCTGGTGCCCTCCTCGGCGAAGGCCAGCGCGGCCTGCTCGGCCTCGG
Source organism: Streptomyces sp. NPDC001002 (assembly GCF_053599215.1). Lineage (NCBI taxonomy): Bacteria > Bacillati > Actinomycetota > Actinomycetes > Kitasatosporales > Streptomycetaceae > Streptomyces > Streptomyces sp. NPDC001002. Next base: position 24,193 of record NZ_JBSFLV010000054.1, read on the forward strand.
TGAACACGGTGGACTCGCGCCACGCGGCCACCAGCATCAGCCGGACCGAGGTCTCACCGGCCGCCGCCATCTCCTTGGTGTGGTAGTCGATGCACCAGCCGCAGCCGTTGATCTGGCTGGCGCGCAAGGACACCAGTTCCTGCGTCGACTTGGGCAACGGCGACTGCTCGATCACCAGGCTCGTGTTGGCGAACCGCTTGGTGAACTTGGCGGCGATCTCGTTCTCGAACAGGTTGAATCGAGCTTCCATGATCTCGTCCTCACTCGGGGTGCGGCGCCGCGTTTCGCTGCGTCGGATGCACAAGAGATGCCGGCGCCCCGCGCCGTGTGACAGGACGGCCATGTGACGTACGCCACCGCACTGGGGTGTCACAGCGCCGCGGTGGCCGGCGTCTTGTGCGCGTGACATCGTCGAGAACGAGCAGGCGGGAGCAGTCGGTGACGAGCGAGAACAGCGAGACCGCGCAGAACACGGCCACCGAGGCGTTCGTCGCCCACCGGAATCTGCTGTTCACGGTCGCCTACGAGATGCTCGGCTCGGCCGCCGACGCCGAGGACGTCCTCCAGGAGACCTGGATGCGGTGGTCCGGCGTCGACCTGGACACGGTGCGCGACCAGCGCGCGTACCTGGTCCGGATCACCACCCGGCAGGCGCTGAGCCGGCTGCGCACGCTCGCCCGCCGCAAGGAGTCCTACGTCGGCTCCTGGCTGCCCGCGCCGCTGCTGACCGCCCCGGACGTGGCCGAGGACGTGGAGCTGGCCGACAGCGTCTCCATGGCCATGCTGCTGGTCCTGGAGACCCTCGCGCCCACCGAGCGTGCGGTGTTCGTGCTGCGCGAGGTGTTCGACCTCGACTACGACGAGATCGCCGAGGCGGTCGACAAGACCCCGGCCGCGGTCCGCCAGATCGCGCACCGGGCCCGGACGCACGTCGCCGCACGCCGGCCGCGCGGTGCCGTCTCCGCGGTCGAGACACGTCATGCGCTCGTGGCTTTCCAACGGGCCGTCGACACCGGTGACTTGCAGAGCCTGCTCGACATCCTCGCCCCGGACGTCGTCTTCCTCGGCGACGGCGGTGGCGTCAAACAGGCCGTCCTGAAGCCCGTGACGGGCGCCGACAAGGTGGGCCGGATGCTGGCGGCCGGCCTCGGCCGGGTCACCGACGCGCAGCTGGGCCTGGCACAGGTCAACGGCTTCCCGGCGCTGGTCTTCCGGTTCGACGGCGAGGTCGACACCGTGCTGGCGGTCCGCATCGACGACGGCCTCGTCACCGGCCTGTACGCCGTGCGCAACCCGGAGAAGCTGTCGCACATGGGCCAGGAGACGACCCTGAGCCGCTGAACGAGAGGGGGGGACGCGTCACCTTCGACGCGTCCCCCCGATCCGTTCACAGACCGCCGTGCGGCCCGCAACTCACCCGCTCACGCGAGCAGTTCGACTTCCGAGACCGTGGCCTCCGCGTCGAACACCAGGCGGTACTTCCCGTACGTGCCCGGCGACCCCACGCTGAACGCCCGGGTCTGCCGGTCCCAGGTGAAGGACTGGCCCGACCGCTTGTCGAGCGTCTTCCAGGTGGTCCCGTCGTTCGAGCCCTGAAGGGTCCAGCCGGTCGGCGCCTTGGTGTGGTCGGCGGACGAAGTGAGCGTGTACTGGAGCCCCTTCGTGTCGCCGGTGACCGGCAGGTCGACCGACGTCACCGTCGCGCCGGTCGCCGAGGTGTTGTCGAACAGCGCCCCGTCACCCTTCAGCACGTCCGCACGCGGCGTCGGCGCCTTGTCGTCCTGGGTGATCGACACGGGACCCGCGTTCTTGCCGGTGCCCCACGAGGACGGCTTGGAGCCCATGTCGAAGTTGAGCACCCCGCCCTCCTCCAGCAGCGAGTGGGGGAGCGAAGTCGAGTTCCAGTTGTGGCCGTTGACCTTCAGGCCCTGCACGTAGATGTTCTTGTCGCTGTTCTTCGGCGCCTTGACGACGAGGTCCTCGCCGTTCTCCAGGTGCACGGTGACCTTCTTGAACAGCGGGGAGCCGATGGCGTATTCGCCGCTGCCCATCACCAGCGGGTAGAAGCCGAGCGCGGAGAAGAGGTACCAGGCCGACTGCTCGCCGTTGTCCTCGTCGCCGTGGTAGCCCTGCCCGATCTCGCTGCCGGTGTAGAGGCGGGAGAGCACCTCGCGGACGTTCTTCTGCGCCTTGTAGGGCTCGCCGGCCGCGTCGTACATGTAGATGACGTGGTGCGCGACCTGGTTGGAGTGCCCGTACTGGCCCAGGCGCACGTCCCGCGCCTCGGTCATCTCGTGGATGACACCGCCGTAGGAACCGACGTTCTCGGGCGAGGCCGTCTCCGGGGTCGAGAAGTACTCGTCGAGCTTGTCACCGAGCGCGCTGCGGCCGCCGTACAGGTTGGCCAGGCCCCGGCTGTCCTGCGGGGCGGTGAAGGCGTAGCCCCAGCCGTCGGTCTCCGTGTAGTCGTAACCCCACACCTTGGGGTCGTACTTGGCGGAGTCGACGCGCCAGTTGCCCTTGGCATCCTTGCCCTGGAAGAAGCCGGCCTTGGAGTCGTAGAGGTTCACGTAGTCCTGGGCGCGGTTGAGGAAGTACTCCGACTCCTCCTTGTAGCGCTTGTCGCCGGTCTTCTTGTAGAGGGCCTTGCCCATCTGCGCGATGCCGTAGTCGTTGACATAGCCCTCCATCGCCCAGGAGAAGCCCTCGCCGGTGTCGGTGCTGGTGTAGCCGAGGAACGGCGAGGTCGCCATGCCCTTGCGGCCCACACCCGACGACGGCGGTACGACGGTCGCGTTCTTCACGGCCGCGTCGTAGGCCGACTTGGCGTCGAAGTCGACCCCCTTGACGTACGCGTCCGCGAAGGCCACGTCCGAGGAGGTGCCGGTCATCAGGTCCGCGTAGCCGGGGGAGGACCAGCGCGAGGTCCAGCCGCCGTCCTTGTACTGCTGCACGAACCCGTCGACCATCTCGCCCGCCTGAGAGGGCGTCAGGAAGGAGTACGCCGGCCAGGTGGTCCGATAGGTGTCCCAGAAGCCGTTGTTGACGTACACCTTGCCGTCCACGATCTTCGCGCCGGTGTGCGTCGGGGTGTCGGGTCCCGGCATCGGCGAGAACGGGGAGGCGTACTGGTACTTCGAACCGACCTTCTCGAAGCCGGAGTTGGGGTACAGGTACAGCCGGTACATGCTGGAGTACAGCGTGGTCAGCTGGTCCGCCGTGGCGCCCTCGACCTCGACCTTGTCGAAGATCTTGTCCCAGGTGCGCTGGGCCTTCTTCTTGACCGAGTCGAAGGACGTGTCGTCCGGGATCTCCTGGCGCAGGTTGTCCTTGGCCTGGTCGATGCTGATCAGCGAGGTGGCGATGCGCAGCGTCACGGTGCGGTCGGCGCCGGCGTCGAACTTCAGGTAGCCCTTGACCCCGCTGGAGGAGCCGTCCTTGACGGGCTTGTCGAAGGTGCCGTAGACGAACAGCCGGGTCGCGCCGGTCGACAGGCCCGACTTGACGTCCGAGTAGCCGGTGAAGGTCCCGGTCGCCGGGTCGAGCGTGAGCCCGGCCTGGTCGGTCACGTTGTCGAACAGCACGTTCGCGTCGTCACCGGGGAAGGTGAAGCGCATCGTCGCCGCGTGGTCGGTCGGCGTCATCTCGGTCTTGAGACCGTTCTCGAACGTGACGCCGTAGTAGTACGGCCGCGCGATCTCGTTCTCGTGCCGGAACGCCAACTCCCGTGCCTCACGGCCGGTGTCCGGGGTTCCGGAGGCCACCGACGGCATCACCTGGAAGGTCTGCCGGTCGCCCATCCACGGGCTCGGCTCATGGCTCGCGCTGAACGCCTGGATCGTCGGCAGGTTGTCGTCGTTGTTGGCCCGCGCGTAGTCGTACAGCCAGCTCAGCGAGGACGCGTTGGTCACCGGCGTCCAGAAGTTGAAGCCGTGCGGCACGGCCGTCGCGGGGAAGTTGTTGCCGCGCGAGAAGCCGCCGCTGGAGTTGGTGCCGCGGGTGGTGAGGGCGTAGTCCGACAGATGCGCCTTCGGCTTCTCCTTCGCCGCCTGGTCGATCTTCACGTCGTCCAGCCAGCCGCGGAACTTCGCCGGGCCCTTCGCGGAGTCGTACGCCACCAGGATCCGGTCGACGGTCTTGCCGGAGGCGACCGACCCGATCCCCGAGGCCACGTTGTTCCACTGGTTGACGTAGAGGATCTTCGCGGCCCCCTGCGCCTTCGGCGTCAGACCGAAGCCGTGCTGGTCGGTCGCGCCCAGGTCGCTCAGATAGGTGCCGTCGGTGAAGGCCAGGTCGACGGAGACGTTCGTGGCGTCGTAGTCGAGATCGCCGTCCGCCATCGAGGGGAAGATCCGGTACGACAGCTCGGTGTCCCGCCGCACGGACACGTTCACGTCGAAGACCTTGTTGTACGAGTACGCCTGGCCGTCGGAGGTGTGGCGTCCCGCGTACCGCAGCGCGCGCTTGCCGGTGAAGCCGGCCCCCGCCTTCGCGGTCGGCGAGCCCGCCGGGCCGCGGTCGACCAGCGTCAGCATGTCCTGCGGCACCGGGCCGCCGCTGCCGCCGGTGGAGAACTGCACGTCGGCGAGTTGCAGGATGTCGGAGGCGCCGTTGTTCTTGGTGATGTCCAGGCGGAAGTGCGCGTACTCGGCCGGCTCGGCGAGGTCGTACGTCTTGGTCTGGAAGCGCTCGGAGAAGGTCTCACCGGAGCGGGTGTCGACCGTCTTCCAGTCCTTGCCGTCCGTGGAGCCCTGCAGGGTCCAGTCCTTGGGGTCGCGCTCGTCGAAGTCGTTGGCGGAAGTAAGCGCGTACGTCACGATCTTCGCCGGCTTGTCGAGGTCGAACTCGACCCAGCCGGTGGGCTCGAAGGTCAGCCACTTGGTGCCGGCCTCGCCGTCGACGAGGTTCTCCTTCACCTCGCCGCCGCCGGTGTTCTCCGAGCTGGCCCGGACGTCCGTGACGTGGTCGGACACGTTGCCCGGGATGCCGGTGCTGTAACCGCCGTCCACTCCCGAGGCCCGCTTGGTGCCGCTCGGCGTGGTGTCGACCGTGTTCAGCCAGTCCGGTGCCGGATCGCCCGCCTCGAAGGAGGACGAGAACTCCCGGTCGGCCGGCTTGGGCTTCGCGGAAAGCGCTGTCGCCGCTCCCTGCGAGCCCACCGCCAAAGCAAAAGCGGCCGTCAGGACGACGGCCGTTCCCCATCTGTGTCTCGTTCTGTACCGCACCATCTCCGGCACCCTCCCTGCGCGATCGGACAACGTTGTCACCTTCCAGGCGCAGAACCCAGTAGTGGGTCAAGTGGCCAGGGATGTCAAGGGTGTTGAGTGTGGCATTCGGGGCCTATGTCGCGGATTTTTCCGGCAAGGCGCCCACAGGGGGCTCATATTTCCGCGAGGTCTCAACTCGGATAAGACCAACGGCCAACCTTGCATTCGATCTTGCTCCGTTGGCGGGAAGTGGACTATACCTGTCGGCGATTCACCCGATGCGTTCGTCAAGATCCGCACGGCATGATTCGTTACTCCTGCACGACCCTGCTTGACCTGACCGCGGTGCCGGGAGGATCCGGTTCACCGCCTGAGTCCTGGAGAAGGCGAGGACTTGAGCATGGGATCCACTTCCGCCGAGAACAGCGGTTCCGAGCACAACGACGCGGCGGGTGTCGGCCGTCGCGATCTGATCCGGCGGTCCGCGGCACTGGGCCTGATCGCCGTACCCACGATGAGCTTCCTGTCGGCGTGCGCCAGCGGTGGCGGGGACGACGACTCGGGTGACAACAACGACAGCCAGGGCAAGACGTCCAAGACGAACCCGTTCGGAGTGAAGAAGGGCACCAAGCTCGACGTGGTCGTCTTCAAGGGCGGTTACGGCGACGACTACGCCAAGGCGTGGGAGGCCAGCTTCCAGAAGAAGTGGGGCATCACCTCCACCCACACCGGCACCCAGGAGATCACCGGCAAGCTCCAGCCGCGCTTCAACGGCGGCACCCCGCCGGACATCGTCGACGACTCGGGCGCCCAGCAGATCAAGCCCGACGTCCTCTACAAGAACGGCCAACTCCTCGACCTCGCCGTGGTCCTGGACGCCCCCTCGATCGACGACCCGAGCAAGAAGGTGCGCGACACCGTCATCCCGGGCACGCTCGACGCGGGCCTCCAGGAAGGCAACATCGTCACCCTCAACTACATCTACACGGTGTGGGGCCTGTGGTACTCCGGCAAGCTCTTCAAGGAGAAGGGCTGGGAGGAGCCGAAGACCTGGGCCGACTTCATCACCGTCTGTCAGGCGGCCAAGAAGGACGGCATCGGGGGCCTGGCCCACCAGGGCAAGTACCCGTACTACATCAACGTCGCCATCATGGACCTGATCGCCAAGACGGGCGGTCTGGACGCCATGAAGGCGATCGACAACCTCGACCCCAAGGCCTTCGTGGGGTCCGAGGCGGCGCAGGCGGGTGTCGAGGCGATCTACGAGGTCGTCGAGAAGGGCCTGTTGATGCCCGGCACCAACGGCCTGACCCACACCGAGTCGCAGACCCGCTGGAACCAGTACAAGGCCGCGTTCATCACCTGCGGTTCCTGGCTGGAGAACGAGCAGCTCAAGCAGACGCCCGCGGACTTCGACATGAAGTTCATGCCGATGCCGCTGCTGCCCGACAGCAAGCTCCCCTTCGAGGCGATCAGGGCCGGCTCCGGCGAGCCCTTCATCATCCCGAAGAAGGCGAGCAACCTGGCCGGCGCCAAGGAGTTCATGCGGATGATGCTCTCCAAGGAGTGGTCGACGCTGTTCGCCAAGGAGGCCAACTCGCTGACCATCCTCAAGGACGGCGTCGACCCGAGCGTCAAGCTGCGCCCGGGCACCCAGTCCACGGTCGAGGCGTCCAAGGCCGCCGGCGACAACACCTTCCGCTTCCTCTACACCGAGTGGTACAGCGAGATGGGCACCGCCATCGAGGCCGCGTCCAACGAGCTGATGGCCAAGCGCATCCAGCCCAAGGAGTGGCTCAAGCGCTGCCAGGCCGCGGTCGACAAGCAGGCCAAGGACCCGGCCTCGAAGAAGAACCACCGCGACTAGCAGACGCATGTCGTCCGGCACCCGCGCCCTTCCCGGAGGGCGCGGGTGCCGACCGGAGCATCAGGGGCAGGAACGCCAATGCGCAAAGGGCAGTACAGGTTCGTCGCGGGATTTCTCTTCGCCCCCGTGGCGCTCTATCTGATCTTCGTCATCTGGCCGTACATCCAGACGTTCGGCTATTCGCTCACCGACTGGAAGGGCGAGTCGCAGACCTTCAATTTCGTCGGTCTCGACAACTACAAGGCGCTTTTCCAGGACGACATCTTCCTGAAGGCGATCTGGCACAACCTCCTGTTCCTGGTGTTCATCCCGGTGATCACCATTCTGCTCGCCCTCTTCTTCGCCTTCATGCTGAACGCGGGCGGGCGTTCACGCGCCGGCGGAGTTCAGGGCGTCGCCGGATCCAAGTTCTACAAAATCGTCTACTTCTTCCCGCAGGTCCTCTCGCTCGCGATTCTCGCGGTGCTCTTCAACGCGATCTACCGCAGCGACGAAGGCGGCCTGCTCAACGGCGTCCTGACGAAAATCGGGCTGGTCGACTCGCAGAACCCGGTGGAATGGCTCAACGAGCCCAACCTGGTGCTGTGGGCGCTGATGCTGGTCGTCGTCTGGCACGGCGTCGGCTTCTATCTGGTGCTGTTCTCGGCCGCCATGCAGTCCATCCCGAGAGACATCTACGAGGCCGCCCTGATCGACGGCGCGGGCCGCTCCCAGTCCTTCTTCCGCATCACCCTGCCCCTGCTGTGGGACTCCGTGCAGACCGCCTGGGTGTATCTCGGCATCGTCGCGATGGACATGTTCGTCCTGGTCTCCTCGATGACGCAGAACATGGGCGCGTACGGAGGCGGCCCCGACCACGACAGCGAGGTCATGGCCACCGTGATGATGCGGAACTTCCTCTACTACGGGAAGAGCGGCTACGCGTGCGCCATGGGCGTCGTGATGCTCCTCCTGACCCTGGTCCTGTCCGTGGTCACGCTGCGCGCCACCCGCCGCGACCGCATCGAGTACTGAGCGGAAGAGACGACGATGAGCGCACCTCTCAAGGAGACGACCCCCACGGGCGGTTCGGTCCCGCCCCGGCCGACGGTCGGCAGGACGCCGGCGGCGCCCGGCGACCGGCGCGGCGAGGGCACCGTGCTGAACGTCTTCTCGCACGGCTTCCTCGCCCTGTGGGGCCTGCTGATCGTGCTGCCCCTGCTGTGGCTCGTGCTCAGCTCCTTCAAGACCGACGCCCAGATCGGCGGTTCCGCCTTCGGCTGGCCGCAGCACTGGTCCTTCGACGTCTTCTCGCGGGCCTGGGACAAGGGCATCGGCGACTACTTCATCAACACAGTCATCGTTCTGGTGTTCTCGGTCCCGCTGACGATGCTGCTCGGCTCGATGGCCGCGTACGTGCTGGCCCGCTACGAGTTCTGGGGCAACCGGCTGCTCTACTACTTCTTCGTCGCGGGCGCGATGTTCCCCGTGTTCCTGGCCCTGGTCCCGCTGTTCTTCATGGTCAAACGGCTGGACATGCTGAACACGTACCAGGGTCTGATCCTGGTCTACGTCGCCTACTCGATGCCGTTCACGGTCTTCTTCATGCACGCCTTCTTCCGGACCCTGCCGACGGCCGTCCACGAGGCCGCGATCCTGGACGGGGCCTCCGACACCCGGACGTTCTTCCAGGTCATGCTGCCGATGGCGAAGCCGGGCCTGATCAGCGTGGGCATCTTCAACACCCTCGGCCAGTGGAACCAGTTCATCCTGCCGACGGTCCTGATGCAGCCGCAGAAGGGCGGCGATCCGGAACGCTACGTCCTCACCCAGGGCCTCATCCAACTCCAGCAGCAACAGGGGTACGCCTCCGACCTGCCCGTCCTCTTCGCGGGCGTCACGATCGCCATGATCCCGATGCTGGTGGTCTACCTGTCCTTCCAGCGCCAGGTGCAGGCCGGCCTGACCTCTGCGACGCTGAAGTAGCACTCCGCACCCGTCCGTGCGCGCGCCGCTCCCGGGTCGGGGGCGGCGCGCTCATATGTGCGGGCGAGGACCCCGATCCGGTTCAACCTCTTGACGGGAGGCAACCCGAACGGCTCAGCTTAGAGTTCACTAGTTGGACATAGACGGGGCCTCATCGAAGCGGTCCCGTGCGCAGGAGGTCGTCGTGGAGACTCCGGGGTCGCAGTCGTCACTGCACCGAGCCAACCTGGAACGGGTGGTACGGGCCGTCCGGCTGGCCGGGTCGCTCACGCAGGCGGAGATCGCCAGGACCACGGGACTGTCCGCCGCGACGGTCTCCAACATCGTCCGGGAGTTGAAGGACGGCGGAACCGTCGAGGTCACACCCACCTCGGCCGGCGGACGCAGAGCCCGCAGCGTCTCCCTGAGCGGGGACGCCGGCATCGTGATCGGCGTCGACTTCGGGCACACGCATTTGCGCGTCGCGGTCGGGAACCTCGCCCACCAGGTGCTGGCCGAGGAGTCCGAGCCGCTGGACGTGGACGCCTCCTCGACGCAGGGCTTCGACCGGGCGGAAGAGCTGGTCAACCGCCTGATCGCGGCGACCGGCGTGGACCGCTCCAAGATCGCCGGGATCGGTCTCGGCGTACCCGGACCGATCGACGTCGAGTCCGGCACGCTGGGCTCCACCGCGATCCTGCCGGGCTGGACCGGCACCAAGCCCGCCGAGGAGCTGCGGGGGCGGCTCGGCGTGCCCGTGCACGTGGACAACGACGCCAATCTGGGCGCGCTCGGCGAGCTCGTCTGGGGCAGCGGCAGGGGCGTGCGTGATCTTGCATACATCAAGGTCGCGAGCGGTGTCGGGGCCGGTCTGGTGATAGACGGGAAGATCTACCGCGGGCCCGGCGGGACTGCGGGAGAAATCGGACATATTACACTCGATGAATCCGGTCCCGTCTGCCGCTGCGGGAACCGGGGATGTCTGGAGACGTTCACGGCGGCGCGCTATGTCCTTCCGTTGCTCCAGTCGAGCCACGGCACCGACCTGACCATGGAGGGCGTCGTGCGCCTGGCCAGGGACGGAGACCCGGGCTGTCGTCGGGTGATCGCCGACGTCGGCCGACACATCGGCAGTGGAGTCGCCAATCTCTGCAATCTGCTGAACCCGAGCCGAGTGGTCCTTGGCGGTGATCTCGCCGAGGCCGGTGAGCTGGTGCTCGGCCCGATCAGGGAGTCTGTCGGCCGCTACGCGATCCCCAGCGCGGCACGGCAACTGTCCGTTCTTCCGGGGGCACTTGGAGGCCGTGCGGAGGTGCTCGGAGCACTCGCTCTCGCGCTCAGCGAGATGGGTGATTCGACCCTTTTGGACGGCTCGCTCGCTACGGCGGCACCTGCCTTCACTTAGAGAACGGATGGCACCGTTGCCAACCCGTTAAGGATTTACTTCTTGACGTCGCACGTGCGGCCGAGTTGACTTCCAGCCACCTCGGCCGCAACGACGCGGCCTCGTCAGGGAGGTTTCTGAAGTGAACACGCGTATGCGTCGTGCCGCCTTTGCCGTCGCCGCCGGTGCGATGGCAGTTTCCCTCGCCGCCTGTGGCAGTGCGAAGGAATCCGGTGACAAGGCCGAGTCCTCCGACTCCGCCAGCAGCAACAAGGGCGACAACATCAAGGTCGGTCTCCTTCTCCCCGAGAACCAGACCGCGCGTTACGAGAAGTTCGACCGCCCCTTGATCGAGAAGAAGGTCAAGGAGCTCACGAACAACAAGGGCACGGTCGTCTACGCGAACGCGAAGCAGGACGCCACCACCCAGAACCAGCAGGTCGACACCATGATCACCAACAAGGTGGACGTGCTGATCGTCGACGCGGTGGACTCCGCGGCCATCAAGAGCTCGGTCCAGAAGGCCAAGGACGCCGGTATCCCGGTCGTCGCCTACGACCGCCTGGCCGAGGGCCCGATCAGCGCCTACACCTCGTTCGACAACGAGACCGTCGGCAAGACCCAGGGCGAGGCCCTCCTCACCGCGCTCGGCTCCAAGGCCAAGTCCGGCAAGATCGTCATGATGAACGGCGCGGTCACCGACCCGAACGCCGCCCTGTTCAAGAAGGGCGCTCACTCCGTCCTCGACGGCAAGGTGAACATCGGCAAGGAGTACGACACCAAGGACTGGAAGCCGGAGAACGCCAACGCCAACATGGAGGCGGCGATCTCGGCCCTGGGCAAGAAGAACATCATCGGCGTCTACTCCGCCAACGACGGCATGGCCGGCGGTATCATCACCGCCCTCAAGGCCGCCGGTCTCAACGTCCCGGTCACCGGCCAGGACGCCGAGCTCGCGGGTGTCCAGCGCATCGTCGCCGGCACGCAGTACATGAGCGTCTACAAGCCCTACCCCGAAGAGGCCAACACCGTCGCGGAGCTGGCCGTCGCCGTCGCGCAGGGCAAGGACCTCGCCTCGGTCGCGCCCGACAAGGTCGACAGCCCGTCGGACAAGGGCATCCCGTCCAAGATCATCGGCGTCGTCGCGCTGACGAAGGACAACATCAAGGACACCGTCATCAAGGACGGCATCTACACGGTGGGCGACATCTGCACCTCGGCGTACGCCGCGGACTGCAAGAAGATCGGTCTCGAGTAGGCAGCCGCAAGTCCCTTTCCGGGCAGGGGAATTCCCACTTGAATTCCCCTGCACGGCTCCCTTGAGGGGAGACGGGGACCGCACCACCCGGACTCCTCCGGCGCCCCGCACCAACAGCCCCGCAAGCTAAGCGGGGCGCCGGACGGAACAATCCCCCCAAATTTTTCTGCACAACCTCCCGCCGGGTCAGGCGGCGAAGGAGATGGTTCACGTGTCCGCTACGCCCGTGCTGGCGTTGCGCGGGGTCTCGAAGCGTTTCGGTGCCGTTCAGGCGCTCACCGATGTAGAGCTCGAGGTCCACGCCGGTGAGGTGGTCGCCCTGGTGGGCGACAACGGCGCCGGAAAGTCCACGCTGGTCAAGACGATCGCCGGCGTGCACCCCATCGATGAGGGCGTCATCGAGTGGGAAGGCCAGGCCGTACAGATCAACAGGCCGCACGACGCCCAGCACCTGGGCGTCGCGACGGTGTACCAGGACCTCGCGCTGTGCGACAACATCGACGTCGTCGGCAACCTCTACCTGGGCCGTGAGATCCGCAAGTTCACGATCCTCGACGAGGTCGAGATGGAGCGCCGCTCCCGCGAGCTCCTGAACACGCTGTCCATCCGCATCCCCAGCGTCCGCATCCCGATCGCCTCGCTCTCCGGCGGTCAGCGCCAGACCGTGGCCATCGCCCGCTCCATGCTCGGCGAGCCCAAGCTGGTCATCCTCGACGAGCCCACCGCCGCCCTCGGTGTCGAGCAGACCGCCCAGGTCCTCGACCTCGTCGAGCGGCTGCGCGAGCGCGGTCTCGCCGTTCTGCTCATCAGCCACAACATGGCCGATGTGAAGGCGGTCGCGGACAAGGTCGCCGTCCTGCGGCTGGGCCGCAACAACGGCGTCTTCGAGGTCAAGTCGACCTCGCAGGAAGAGATCATCTCCGCCATCACCGGTGCCACGGACAACGCCGTGACCCGTCGTGCGGCGCGCAGCACTGGGGAGATCAAGAAGTGAGCATCGACAAGACCTCCCCGTCCACCGAGGACGGCGTCGTGGAGAACCCCGAGGCGGCGGCCGGCGCGGCCACCGTCGTCGACCCCCGGCTGCTGGTGCGCGAACAGGGCTTCGCGGGCTACCTCACGGAGTTCAAGCGGAAGATGAAGGCCGGTGACCTGGGCGCGATCCCGGTCGTCATCGGTCTGGCGATCATCTGGATCATCTTCCAGAGCCTCAACTCCAACTTCCTCACCGCGGGCAACCTGTCCGACATCTCCGTCGCCATGGTCGGCACGGGCATGATCGCCGTCGGCATCGTGTTCGTCCTGCTGCTCGGCGAGATCGACCTGTCGGTCGGCTCGGTCTCCGGTGTCGCGGGCGCCGCCTACGCGGTGCTCACCGTCACGCACGGCATGGCCGCGTGGCTCGCGCTGGTGCTGGCCATCCTCACCGGCACGGTCGCCGGTGCGCTGCACGGCTTCTTCTTCGCGAAGATCGGTGTGCCGGCGTTCGCCGTCACCCTGGCCGGCCTGCTCTTCTGGAACGGCTTCATGCTCCAGATCCTGGGCGACAGCGGCACCATCAACCTGGACAGCGAGGGCCTGGTGGCCAAGCTGACCGGTTACTACTTCACCGATGTGGCCGCCTCCTACGGCCTGGCCATCGCCGTGGTCGTGCTGTTCTTCGTCAGCTCCTTCCTCGGCAACCGGCGCCGCGAGGCCGCCGGCGTGCCGTCGAGGCCGGTGAGCGAGACCATCCTGCGCACCGTGCTGCTGGCGATCGTGGCGTTCGCCGTGGCGGCCGTCTACAACCAGTACAAGGGCCTGCCGCTGGCCGTCGTGATCTTCGTCGGTGTGCTGCTGCTCACGGACTTCGTGCTCCGCCGCACCACCTACGGCCGCAAGATCTTCGCCCTCGGCGGCAGCGTCGAGGCGTCCCGGCGTGCCGGTATCAACGTCGACATGATCCGGATCTCGGTCTTCGCGATCTCCGGCACCTTCGCCGCGATCGGCGGTCTGTTCATCGCCTCGAAGATCGCCTCCGCCAACCAGGGCGCGGGCGGCGGTGACCTCCTGATGAACGCGATCGCCGCGGCGGTCATCGGTGGTACGTCGCTGTTCGGTGGCCGTGGCCGCACGTGGAACGCCCTGCTGGGTGTCCTCGTGATCATCTCGATCCAGTACGGCCTGGCCCTGGAGGGCATCGCCTCCCCGGTCCAGTACATGATCACCGGTGGCGTCCTGCTGGCGACCGTCGTCATCGACGCGGTCACCCGGAAGACGCAGAAGACGGCCGGGCGCGCGTAACAGCCCCGACCAGCACCACGATGCCCGGCACCCCACAGGTGCCGGGCATTGTCGTGCGCCCGGAAACAGGTCGGGTCATAGGTAAAGGTGTTCTTGGGTACAGCCGATCGCGTGACGTACGACGCACAGCCCGGGCGCGGTCCGCAAAGACGGAACATTAGACTCGACAAGCCCGGCGACAGCTTTTACTGCAAGGAGGCACGGGTGCCGCTGCTGACCCGCATCACGGGACCGCGCGATCTGGACCGGCTCAGCCTGGAGCAGCTGGACCAGCTGGCCGAGGAGATCCGGACCTTCCTCGTCGACGCGGTCTCCAAGACCGGCGGCCACCTCGGCCCCAACCTCGGGGTGGTCGAGCTGACCATCGCCCTGCACCGCGTCTTCGAGTCCCCCAAGGACCGGGTGCTGTGGGACACCGGGCACCAGTCCTACGTGCACAAGCTGCTCACCGGCCGCCAGGACTTCTCCAAGCTGAAGATGAAGGGCGGCATCTCCGGCTACCCCTCGCAGGGCGAGTCCGAGCACGACGTCATCGAGAACAGCCACGCCTCCACCGTCCTCGGCTGGGCCGACGGCATCGCGAAGGCCAACGAGATCCTCAAACGCGACGACCACGTGGTCGCCGTGATCGGTGACGGCGCCCTCACCGGCGGCATGGCCTGGGAGGCGCTGAACAACATCGCCGCCGCCAAGGACCGCCCCCTGGTGATCGTCGTGAACGACAACGAGCGGTCCTACGCACCGACCATCGGCGGCCTCGCGAACCACCTGGCGACCCTGCGGACCACCGACGGCTACGAGCGCTTCCTGGCCCGCGGCAAGGACCTCCTGGGGCGCACCCCGGTCGTCGGCAAGCCCCTCTACGAGACGCTGCACGGCGCGAAGAAGGGCCTGAAGGACTTCATCGCCCCGCAGGGCATGTTCGAGGACCTCGGCCTGAAGTACGTCGGCCCCATCGACGGCCACGACATCGAGGCCCTGGAGTCGGCGCTCGCCCGCGCCAAGCGCTTCGGCGGCCCGGTCATCGTGCACTGCCTCACCGAGAAGGGCCGCGGCTACCAGCCCGCCCTCCAGGACGAGGCCGACCGCTTCCACGGCATCGGCCCCATCCACCCCGACACCGGCCTGCCGATCAAGGCCTCCGGCGCCGACTGGACCTCCGTCTTCGGCGACGAGATGGTCGCGCTCGGCAAGGAGCGCGAGGACATCGTCGCGATCACCGCCGCGATGCTCCAGCCGGTCGGCCTGAAGAAGTTCGCCGACGCCTTCCCCGACCGGATCTACGACGTCGGCATCGCCGAGCAGCACGGCGCCGTCTCCGCGGCCGGCCTCGCCACCGGCGGCGTGCACCCCGTCTTCGCCGTCTACGCCACCTTCCTCAACCGCGCCTTCGACCAGGTCCTGATGGACGTGGCCCTGCACAAGTGCGGTGTCACCTTCGTGCTGGACCGGGCAGGCGTCACCGGCACCGACGGCGCCTCCCACAACGGCATGTGGGACATGTCGATCCTCCAGGTCGTCCCCGGCCTCAGGCTCGCCGCCCCGCGCGACGCCGACCAGGTCCGCGCCCAGCTGCGCGAGGCCGTCCAGGTCAAGGACGCGCCGACCGTGGTGCGTTTCTCCAAGGGCGCCGTCGGCCCCGCCGTACCCGCCGTCGGACGCGTCGGCGGCATGGACGTACTGCGCGAGCCCGGCACCGACACGCCCGACGTGCTCCTGGTCTCGGTGGGCGCCCTCGCCCCCATGTGCCTGGAGATCGCAGGCCTCCTCGACAAGCAGGGCATCTCCACCACCGTCGTCGACCCGCGCTGGGTCAAGCCGGTGGACGAGGCCATGGCCCCGCTCGCCGAGCGGCACCGCGTGGTCGTCACCGTCGAGGACAACAGCCGGGTCGGCGGCGTCGGTTCGGCGATCGCGCAGGCCCTGCGCGACGCGGGCGTCGACGTCCCGCTGCGCGACTTCGGCATCCCGCCGCGCTTCCTCGACCACGCCTCCCGCGCCGAGGTCATGGCGGAGATCGGCCTCACCGCACCCGACATCGCCCGCCAGGTCACCGGGCTGGTCTCCAAGCTGGACGGCCGCTACGACACCGCGGCCAGCGAGGTCGAACCCGCACGGGACTGACGTACACCGAGATGGGCCACTTTCCCCACCGGCAAGGGTGGTGAAAGTGGCCCATCCGCGTGAATCCGTCCGCGCCGGGGCATACGGACTACGCCCCCTCTCGATCATGTCGAGGACGACACAGCGTGGGAGGTACGCCCGTGAGCAACGCCCTCTTCAGGACGAAGAACATCGAGCAGTCCATCAAGGACACCGAAGAACCCGAACACTCACTCAGAAAGTCCCTGTCGGCACTGGATCTGACGGTGTTCGGCGTCGGGGTCATCATCGGCACCGGCATCTTCGTCCTCACCGGCACGGCCGCCAAGAACACCGCGGGACCCGCCGTCTCCCTGTCCTTCGTCGTCGCCGGAGTGGTCTGCGGGCTCGCCGCCCTCTGCTACGCCGAGTTCGCCTCGACGGTCCCGGTCGCGGGCTCGGCGTACACCTTCTCGTACGCCTCCCTCGGTGAGTTCCCCGCCTGGATCATCGGCTGGGACCTGGTCCTCGAACTGGCCCTGGGGACGGCGGTGGTGGCCGTCGGCTGGTCCGGCTACATCGCCTCGCTGCTGGACAACGCGGGCTGGCATCTGCCCGAGGCGCTCAGCGGCCGGGACGGCGCCTCCGGGTTCGGCTTCGACATCCTCGCCGCCGCCCTGGTGCTGCTGCTCACCGCGATCCTCGTGGTCGGCATGAAGCTGTCCGCGCGCGTCACCACCGTCGTCGTCGCCATCAAGGTGGCCGTCGTCCTCGTCGTCATCATCGCGGGCGCCTTCTTCATCAAGAGCGACAACTACGACCCGTTCATCCCCAAGGCGCAGGCCGTGGAGGCGGGCGGGAACCTCCAAGCACCGCTGATCCAGCTGATGTTCGGCTGGGCGCCCTCCGACTTCGGCGTCATGGGCATCTTCACCGCCGCGTCCGTCGTCTTCTTCGCCTTCATCGGCTTCGACGTCGTGGCCACCGCCGCCGAGGAGACCCGCAACCCGCAGCGGGACGTGCCGCGCGGCATCATCGGCTCCCTGATCATCTGCACCACGCTCTACGTCGCCGTGTCGATCGTGGTCACCGGCATGCAGAAGTACAGCTCGCTGTCGATCGACGCCCCGCTCGCGGACGCCTTCAAGTCCACCGGGCACCCGTGGTTCGCGGGTCTGATCAGCTTCGGCGCGGCGGTGGGCCTGACGACGGTCTGCATGATCCTTCTCCTGGGCCAGTCCCGGGTGTTCTTCGCGATGAGCCGCGACGGGCTGCTGCCCCGGTTCTTCTCGCACACCCACCCGAAGTTCCGCACCCCGTACCGGCCCACCATCCTGCTCGGCGTCGTCATCGCGATCGTGGCCGGCTTCACCAGCCTCAGCGAACTGGCCGAACTGGTGAACATCGGCACGCTCTTCGCCTTCATCATCGTCGCGATCAGCGTCATCATCCTGCGCCGGACCCGCCCCGACCTGGAGCGCTCCTTCCGCACCCCGCTGGTGCCGGCCCTGCCGATCATCTCGGTGCTGGCCTCGCTGTGGCTGATGCTCAACCTGCCCGCCGAGACCTGGCTCCGCTTCGCCATCTGGATGGCCATCGGCTTCGTCGTGTACTTCTTCTACGGCCGCACCCACAGCGGCCTCGCCAAGGCGGGTGCCGCCGCCCGGGAGAGCGCCGGGAAGTAGCCGGTGCTAAGAAGGCCGGACCGTGCGCGGACCCGTGACCTGCGCGCCCAACTCGGTGACCCTGCGCCGCAGTTCACGGTCCGCCGTCACGACCAGCACGGTGCGGTCCCCGGCCCGCGCGACCAGGTCGACCATGTGGTCGTCACCGCTGCCCGGCGCGGACTCGACGTCGACGCCGGGCACGGACTCCACCCCGCGGGCCGAGCCCTCGACCACGAGGACGATCTCCACGGAACCGCTGTGTCCCGGGAGACCGTCCGCGGCGAGCCGGTCCCGCAGCCGTTCCGCGGCCCCCCGCCGGTCCCGCCACCAGCCGTCGGGCACCGACCCGACGACGTTGGCGGCGTCGACGATCAGCAGCAGGGGACTGTTCTCGGCCATACGGCTCTCGTCCATACGGCCAGGTTCGCACGGCCCCCGCTCACCGGGGGGATCGCTCTCATTTCCCCCGCTCACCGGGGGACCGCTCTCATCCCCCCGCTCACCGGGGGAGCACCCTCATTCCCCCGGCTTCTCCTCGAAGCTCGCGAAGTACGCCGCGGCCATGTCCTTGTCCGCGTGCCCCTGCGCCGCCGCCCGCTCCATGCGGTCCGCGCTCGCGCCGGCCACGTCCAGGCGTACGCCGTGCTGCCGGCCGGCCTCGACGATCAGCCGGGCGTCCTTGCCGGCGGTGTCGACCGCGAACTGCGCCGGCTCCAGCCGGTCCTCCAGGACCATCGCCGCCTTCGCCCTGAGGTAGCCCATGTCGAGCGGGCCGCCCTCGATGAGGTCGAAGAAGTGCTGCGGGTCGACGTCGAGGGCCTGCGCGAGGGCCAGCACCTCACCGGTGGCCGCCGTGGCCGCGAGCACCCAGCTGTTGGCCACCAGCTTCAGCCGGGTGGCCGTACCGGCCGCGCCGTCCTCGCCCGTCCACTGCGTGCGCGCGCCTACCGCTTCGAACACGGGCTCCACCAGCGCCCGTCCCTCGACCGGACCGGCCGCCAGCACGGTCAGCTGACCGGCCTCCGCGGGCTGCCGGGTGCCGAGCACGGGAGCGTCGTAGAAGACCAGTCCGTGCTCACGGGCGAGCGCGGCCAGCTCGGCGACGCCGTCGAGGCCCGCGGTGGTCGACTGCGCCCAGGCGACACCGGGCCGCAGCGCGGGAGCCGCCTGGCGGACGACGTCGAGGGTGGTCGGACCGTCGTAGAGCATGGTCAGGATCACATCGGCGCCCTCGACCGTCTCGGCGGGCGTGTCGGTGACCCGGACGCCGTCGGCGGCGAGCGGCTCGGCCTTGGCGCGGGTGCGGTTCCAGGCGCGGACGGTGTGTCCGGCGCGGGCGAGGTTGCGGGCCATCGCGGCCCCCATGATGCCCGTGCCCAGGACACCCACGGTGAGCTTGTCGGTCATGAGGTCGACTTCCTTCTCGTACGGCGTCTGCTGGGCACCAGCCTGCCTCCTCGGTGTCGATCGCTCCCACCCGACCGGCCGTACGCGGGTGATCGGCCGGGGCCGGGCCGCGCGGAGTGTGAACCGCCGCTTAGAGTGAACCGGTGAACGGTGACTGGTTCATACGCGGCCGCGACGGCCGGCTCAGTGTCTACCTGCCGACGGACGAGGCCCTCCTGTCCCGGGCGGAGCGCCTGCCCGGCGGCGCCTGGGCAGCCGCGCAGCAGGTCGGCGGCAGCCAGAAACTGATGGCGGTGCCCGCGGTCGGGCACGGCCCCGACTGCTACGCCCACTTGGTCTCCTGGCGGCCCACCGTCCCCGGCGAGGCCGGCCTCGTGCACTCCACCCACTACCGGCCTCGGCTGGCCGCCCTCGACTGGGTGCCGATCGGGCACCCGAACAAGAAGGGTGCCGTCACCGGCACACCCGCCGTCGCGGTGGACGCCCAGGGCCGCGCCCATGTCTTCGTGCGCAACCGGGGACGCGGGGTGAACATGCTCGCCCAGAAGGTGAAGGGCGGCTGGGATCCCTGGCGCGATCTCAAGGGAAGCAAGGTCGAGGAGGACCTGGCGGCGGTGACGGGGGAGTCGGGTCTCGTCGAGCTGTACGCGGCCGTCCCCGGCGGCATCGTGCACTGGCGGCAGGAGAAGGCGGGCGCGACACCCGTGCTCGCGGAGGCGCTGGAGACCCCGGTGCGCCCGGGCACCCTGTACGCCCTCGCCACCTCTCCCGAGAGCACCACGCTCTTCTACACCGACCAGTCGGGCGACCTCTGCGCCTGGCGCCCCGGCGGCAAGCCGACCGCGCTGCTGGCGTCCGCGGGACCCGGTCGGGTGTCCGCCGTGCGCTGTGAACTCGACGGCCACGACTGCACGTTGATCGCCCAGCGCTCGACGAGCGGGCGGGTCGCCTTCGCCGCGTACCCGACCGAACTGGAGTCCGCGGGCGCCTGGTGGACCGAGTCGGGGCCCCAACTCCCCGCGGACGCCGAGGTGTCGCTCGCGGTGGACGAGGAGGACCGGGTGGTCGCGGCGACGCTCTCCCCGTCGACGGGACAGCTGCTTCTCACCCGCCGCAAGGACGAGCCGGGTCTCGCGCTGGAGGCATGGCGAGCGGTGTGAGTCCTTCCGCTTCATGGCTCTCGGTAACAGGGGACACACGACGTGCGTCGAGGGTTGTACGAAAACTGACGTGACAAGACGCACTTTGAGCGGGTGTAGTGACTTTGTGAAGGCCTTGTTAGCCTTCCCTGAACTTGAACTTGTTCGAAATGTGCGCGGGCGGCCACATGGCGCCCGCGTTTGTCGTGCCGTGCCAACGGGGTTGGGAATGATGTCGTGAGCAGATCCTCCACGGTGGATCTTGTCGTAGTCGGGCTCGGTTACGTGGGTCTTCCCCTGGCCCGCTCGGCCGCCGCGGCCGGACTGAGAGTCGTCGGTCTGGACCGCAACAGCACCGTCGTCGACGCACTGAACGCCGGCCGTTCCCACGTGGACGACATCACGGACGCCGAGGTCTCCGCGATGCTCGGCCAGGGCTTCCGGGCCACGGACCGTCCCGAGGTCATCGCCGAGTCCGCCGCCGTCGTGATCTGCGTGCCGACCCCGCTGACCGAGTACGGCTCCCCGGACCTCGGCGCGGTCCACGCGGCCGTCGGGGACATCGCCGACCACCTCGCGCCGGGCACGCTCGTCGTCCTGGAGTCGACGACGTACCCCGGCACGACCGACGAGGTCGTCCGCCCGCGGCTGGAGGCCGGCGGCCTGAAGGTCGGCGAGGACTTCCACCTCGCGTTCTCGCCCGAGCGCATCGACCCGGGCAACGCCTCCTTCGGCCTGGAGAACACCCCCAAGGTCGTCGGCGGCGTCACCGCGGACTGCACCAAGGCCGCCCGCGCCCTCTACGAGCGGTTCGTGACCCGCGTCGTGGAGGCGAAGGGAACCCGCGAGGCCGAGATGGCCAAGCTCCTGGAGAACACCTACCGGCACGTGAACATCGCGCTCGTCAACGAGATGTCGATGTTCTGCCGTGAGATAGGCGTCGACCTCTGGGACGCGATCCGCTGCGCCTCCACCAAGCCGTTCGGCTTCGCGCCCTTCTACCCGGGCCCCGGCGTCGGCGGGCACTGCATCCCGATCGACCCCAACTACCTTTCCTACAAGGTCCGTTCGCTCGGCATCCCGTTCCGGTTCGTGGAGCTCGCGCAGGAGATCAACCAGCGCATGCCCGTCCACGTGGTCAACCGCGCCGCCGACCTCCTCAACGACCAGGGCAAGGCCGTCCGCGGCTCCCGCGTCCTGCTGCTCGGCGTCACCTACAAGGCCGACATCTCCGACCAGCGCGAGAGCCCCGCCCTCGCGGTCGCCGAGAACCTCCTCGCCCGCGGCGCCGACCTCGTCTACTTCGACCCGCGCGTCGAGGACTGGCGGGTCGACGGCGCCCCGGTCGAGCGGGCCGACGACTACCTCGAAGCCGCCGAGTCGGCCGACCTGACGATCCTGCTCCAGCCGCACCGCGAGATCGACCTGGACGCCCTGGCCGACCGCGCCCGCGCCCTCTTCGACACCCGCGGCAAGTCCGCCGATCACCCCCGGGTGGTCAAACTGTGACCACCGACGATACGTACGTCCCCGGAGCCGTCGAATCCGGAAGCCGCCGCGCCCACCGCAAGCGCCGGCACCTGAAAGTCTCGTACGTCGTCTTCCTCGCCCTGGCGGCGCTGATCGCCACCCGGCTGGACGCGGGCTCCCTGCACATCTACTCGCTGGGCGCGATGGGCCTGCTGACCCTCAAGATGTTCGGCGCCCTCTTCTACCGCCCAGCCAAGGCCGGACGGGAGGAGCTGGAGTACCTGGACAACGCCTGGGTCACCGCGGTCATCCCGATCTACAACGAGGACCCGGTGATGTTCGAGCAGGGCATGCGCAGCCTCCTCGCGCAGAGCCGGCTCCCGAACGAGATCCACATCATCGACGACTGCAGCGCCAACGACTCCGGCATCCGCACCGCGAAGAAGATGCGCCGCGAGTTCGAGGCCAAGGGCGTCAAGTACACGGTCAGCGTGCAGCCCGAGAACAAGGGCAAGCGCGAGGCCCTGGCCCTCGGCTTCGAGGCGGCGCCGTACTCGGACATCTTCCTGTGCGTGGACTCGGACACCGTGCTCTCCCGGGACACCGTCCGTGAGCTGCTGCTGCCGCTGGCCGACGAGAAGATCATGGCCTCGACGGGCATGGTCCTCGCGCTCAACCACGACAGCAACATCTTCACCCGGCTCCAGGACCTGCGGTACGGCAACTCCTTCCTCTTCGAGCGGGCCGCCTACTCCCGCCTCAAGTCGGTGCTGTGCTGCTGCGGCGCGCTCTCCGCGTACCGCGGCACGCTGGTGCGCAAGTACCTGCCGGACTTCCTGAACCAGCAGTTCCTGGGCAAGCCGGCCGTCTTCGGCGACGACCGCCGCATGACCAACTACTGCCTGATCGAGGGCCAGGTCGTCTTCCAGGAGACCGCCGTCGGCTACACCGCGGTCCCCGAGAAGCTGCCGCACTTCCTGCGCCAGCAGGTCCGCTGGAACAAGTCCTTCTTCCGCGAGTCCCTGTGGGCCTTCCGGCACCAGAAGAAGTACCGCCCGGCCTTCTGGCTGACCTGCATGGAACTGGCGCTGTGGCTGGTCTTCGGCTCGGCGATGTTCTACTCCATGGTCATCACGCCGATCGTGCACCCGGACCGGTTCGTCGCCCACATCGGCGACTACCTCGTCTTCATGGTGCTGATGGGCTACCTCCGCAATGTCCGCTACCTCGACTTCCCCCGCCGCGGCATGGGCTTCATCAAGCGGTTCGGCATGTTCCTGCTCGCGCCCGTCTACGGCGTGATCCAGCTGACCCTGCTGACCCCGCTGCGGTTCTACGCCCTGCTCACCCTGCACAAGGGCAGCTGGGGCACCCGCCAGGGCGGCGTCGAGGTGTCCGTGGCGGGCGACCACGAGGCCGATGTGACGGAGATCTTCGAGGAAGAGGACCCGTACTCGGACAAGAAGGTCACCGAGACACTCCAGCTGATGCGCCTGGAGGGCGTGGCCCTGCGCCGCACCGCACAGCGGGTGGCCCCCGCCATCCCAACCCAGCCGCAGCCGCTGCCCGGCTACGACGAGCAGCACGCCCACGTGCCCCAGCAGCGCGTGTCGTGGGGAGCGCCCCAGCAGGCCGGCTATCCGCAGCAACAGCAGTGGCAGAACGACCCTGTCCAACAGGGCGAGTACGACTACGTGGATCCCGCCTGGCAGCACAACCAGGGCCAGGGACAAGGCTGGTGAGACGGAGACGGTGACATGAAGAAGGGGGCGGCCCGGCCGCCCCCTTCTTCGTATGCCGTACTGCCTTACGTGTAGTACTCCATCGCCTCGGCGACCGTGACCACCGGGATGCCCCGGTCGGAGATCGCCTTCATCAGCGTGTTGAGCCCGGTCTTGCTGAGCTCCGTACTGGCCGTCGGAACCCCGTCCACCACCCGGTGCAGACAGAGGATCAGCCAGTCGCCGCTGTTGGCGCACCGGTCGAGCCGACCGCCCGCCGCCGTCAGGTTCGCCAGCGCCGTACCGCCGATCCCCGAACCGTCGTTGATGCCCGTCAACGCCTTGAGCCGGTACGGCATCGCGGGTGCGAAGGACTCGATGGTCTCGGAGATGATCGAGCGGGCCGTGGTGAAGTGCCGGCCCGCGATCTGGTCGACCGGCACGCCGTCCTTGGTCTTCTCGAACGCGCCGTGCGGATAGGCGAAGTGCTCGCTCGTGAAGCCGTTGCCCACCATCCACTCGCGCAGCGTGCGCAGGTCGTCGTCCACCTGCTGCGCGGTCAACTGGCTGTAGCTCGCGGTGTGCGCGCTGGTCGCGTACGCGTGCCCGCCCATCTCCCAGCCCGAGAAGTCCTGCATGGACCGCATCTGATCGAGCGTCAGAAAGCTGCTGGTGCCGATCGCGTCGGCGATGTTGTAGACGGTCCCGGAGAAGCCGTACGTGTCCATCACGGGTCGGGCGAGGCCGTGGACGGAGGTGTGCGAGTCGTCGAAGGTGATCGAGACGACACCCTTGGGGAAGACGGAGGCGGTGTCGGGGATCAGCTCGACGGTCTGCAGGTGGTAGGTCACCGGGCCGCCCGCGTTGTCGTACACGGCGAACGACATGTCCGTGAAGCCGGTCGTGGTGGACGGCACCCCGGTGGAGGAGAGCGAGTACGTTCCGGCGGCGCTCGTGACGTCGGCCCACTGGAGGTGGACGGTGACCCACTCCCCGGACTGGACGTAGTTCGTCGAGGTCGTGGAGTGCGCGTGGAACTGCCACAGGAAGTAGTTCGCGAGCGAGCCGGTGCCCAGATAGAAGGACAGCTTCGAGAGGTTCGTGACGTCGTCGACGCGGAACACGAGCCGAATCGCCTTGCCGGTCAGGCTGGTTGCCGTCCCGCCGAGCTTGCGGACGTAACTCTGCTTGCCCGCGCCCGTGGTGGTCACCCGCACCGACTGGGTGCCGCGCACGAACTGGGTCGTGTCGTTCACGTCCGCGGAGGCGGTACCGGTGCCGGCCCCGCTCCAGCCGTGCCCGGACTGGAACTGCTGGGACCAGGTGGCCCGCCGATGTCTCGGCCGACGGCCCGAAGGCGCGTACGTCGGTGGTGTGTTGAGGTCCGCGAGGCCGGCGGCGGCCGCCGGCGTGCCGCTCAGCAGGGTGCCGCCGGCGGTGACCAGACCCCCGGCCCCGGCCAGCCGCAGAGCGGACCGGCGGCTGAACCCGCGTGCTGTGCGGGCCTGTTCATGGTTCATCCGTACCCCCCAGGTCAGGACGTGGTGTTGAAGTAGTTCAGGCCGCTGTGGCTGTAGTCCTCGACCGCCGCGTCGACGTCGTCGAGGGACAGCGCGTCCTTGGCGTTGTAGTACAGCCAGTCGACCTTCATGTCCCAGGCGCGCTCGCCGCTCTTGAACGGCAGGTCGATGAACCAGGTGTTGAAGTTCACCGACATGCCCGCGCGCGGAGCGTACTTGCCGCTGGTGGAGTAGATCTTCGTGCCGTCGACGCGGTAGGTCACCACATCGCCGTCCACCGTCATCACGACGGTGTGCCAGCCGTTCAGGCTCTTGAGCGTCGTGTTGTACACCCGGTCATCGACCGTGTGCCAGGTGACGTTGTCGAGCTTCGGCCCGTACCGCCCCCAACCACCGTTCGGCATGTACTCGTTGTCGAGCTCGCTGTACGAGGTGCCCTTGCCGCCGATGGTGTAGAAGGTCTGGTTGACGTGGTCGCCGTTCTTGCCGGTCGTGGGGTCGTCGCTGAAGTGGATCCGGGCGGCGTACGTGCCCGAGCGGAACTCCCGCCCGGCCGTGCCGACACTCGCCTGCCGCGTGCCCTTCTTGGTGCCGTCCGTGCTGGCCCGCAGATTGAGCACCTGCCCGTCGCCCAGCGCCTCCTTCGCGGACGGGAAGCTCACCCCGTCGGCCGACCACGTGTCGTCGATGCCGGGACCGCCCTTGCTGGTGCGCACGAGCCAGCCGTGCCTGAAGAGCGCGGGGTCCTTGGGACCGGTGTAGTGGAAGTTGTCGAACAGGACGTCCTCGGGCAGCACCGGCGCCGCGTCGGCAGCGGAGGCCTTCGCCGACTTGTCGTCGCCGTCCGGCTTCTTCCCGTCCGGCTCCTCACCCCAGGCGAGCACACCGCGCTTGTACGCGGTCACCGTCTTCGACTCCTTGTACGTGCTCTTCTCCGCGTCGAAGGACCGGTCGTCGGACTGCTTCAACTTCTCGTGGTCGACGCGGTACAGCTGGACGTCGATGCCCTTGCTGTTGGCGCCCGGTTGCAGCGTGCCCGCCGCGTCCGTGAACCTCAGCTCCAGGTAGTGGTCGGCCGTCTCCGTCGGCTCGGTCAGCTTCGTCACGGTGCCGGCGATGTTCGAGCACCCGACGGCCGCCTGGACGCAGTTGAAGGCGTACGAGCCGCCGTCCGCGGTGAAGTAGTAGCGCAGTGCCACCTCGCTCAGCGGCAGCGCCTTCTTCGACTCGTTGAAGACCTCCAGCGACGGCTCGGCCGCGGCGGCCGTCGCCGGTGTCGCGGTCCGGTACCGGACGGCCAGCTCGGGCGGGTCCGGGTTCGCCTTCCGCCAGAGCGGATACAGCGCCGTGGCGCCCGCGGCCACGACGAGAACAAGAAGCAACAGCTTGACCTTGGGCCACACCCGACGTCGGGGTTGTTGGCGGCGGGTGGACGCCACGGAAAATCCTCCGCAAGAAAGGGGGACGTTCCGATCCGGCTCTGATCAAGAACGTCTGGTGAAAGTGAACATTTGATCTGACTGTGTGCAGATCCTATCCACAGGTGCGCCGCAAAAGGGGGCGGGCCGCATGGATCGATACCATGCGGCCCGCCCCCTGCACGGGAACGTGGTTACGCGGGCACGCTCGCCACGCCCGGCGCCAGGAACGGCTTGCCGTTCACGCGCTGGGAGACACCCTCGCGGTCCAGGTACGGCGTGATGCCGCCCAGGTGGAAGGGCCAGCCGGCGCCCGTGATCAGGCAGAGGTCGATGTCCTGGGCCTCGGCGACGACACCCTCGTCGAGCATCAGCCCGATCTCCTGCGCCACCGCGTCCAGGACCCGGTCACGCACCTGCTCCTCGGTCAGCACGGAGTCGCCCTGCTTCAGCAGCGCGGCGACCTCGGGGTCCAGCTCCGGCTTCCCGCTGTCGTAGACGTAGAAGCCGCGCTTGCCGGCCTTGACGACGGCCGCGAGGTTCGGGGACACCGTGAAGCGGTCCGGGAAGGCCCGGTTGAGGGTCTCCGAGACATGCAGACCGATGGCCGGACCGACCAGCTCCAGGAGCACCAGCGGGGACATCGGCAGACCGAGCGGCTCGACGGCCTTCTCGGCGACCGCGACCGGGGTGCCCTCGTCGATGACGTTCTGGATCTCGCCCATGAAGCGGGTGAGGATGCGGTTGACGACGAACGCCGGGGCGTCCTTCACCAGGACCGCGGTCTTCTTCAGCTTCTTGGCGACGGCGAAGGCGGTGGCCAGCGACGCGTCGTCCGTCTGCTCGCCGCGCACGATCTCCAACAGGGGAAGAATCGCCACGGGGTTGAAGAAGTGGAAGCCGACGACCCGCTCGGGGTTCTTCAGCTTCGACGCCATCTCGGAGACGGACAGCGAGGAGGTGTTGGTGGCGAGGATCGCGTGCGCCGGAGCGACCGCCTCGACCTCGGCGAACACCTGCTGCTTGACGCCGATCTCCTCGAATACGGCCTCGATGATGAAGTCGGCGTCCGCGAAGCCCTCGGCCTTGTCCAGCACACCGGTGACCAGGGCGGTGAGCCGGTTGGCCTTGTCCTGGTTGATACGGCCCTTGCCGAGCAGCTTCTGGATCTCCGCGTGGACGTAGCCCACACCCTTGTCGACGCGCTCCTGGTCGATGTCGGTCAGCACGACCGGCACCTCAAGGCGGCGCAGGAAGAGCAGGGCGAGCTGCGAGGCCATCAGACCGGCGCCGACCACACCCACCTTGGTGACCGGACGCGCGAGCGACTTGTCCGGCGCACCCGCGGGACGCTTGCCGCGCTTCTGGACGAGGTTGAACGCGTAGATGCCGGCGCGCAGTTCGCCACCCATGATCAGGTCGGCGAGCGCCACGTCCTCGGCGTCGAAGCCCTGCTGGAGGTCGCCGTTCTTCGCGGCCTCGATGATGTCGAGGGCGCGGTAGGCGGCCGGAGCGGCCCCGTGCACCTTGGAGTCCGCGACGAAGCGGCCCTTGGCGACGGCCTGGTCCCAGCCCTCACCGCGGTCGATTGCCGGACGCTCGACCTTGATCTCGCCCTTGAGGACGTTCGCCGTCCAGACCAGCGACTGCTCCAGGAAGTCCGCGCCCTCGAAGAGCGCGTCGGCGATCCCGAGGTCGAAGACCTGCTGGCCCTTGAGCTGCTTGTTCTGGTTGAGGCTGTTCTCGATGATCACCGAGACGGCCTTGTCGGCGCCGATCAGGTTCGGCAGCAGCGTGCAGCCGCCCCAGCCCGGGACCAGACCGAGGAAGACCTCGGGCAGCGAGAAGGCCGCGATGTGCTTGGACACCGTGCGGTACTCGCAGTGCAGACCGACCTCGACACCGCCGCCCATGGCAGCGCCGTTGTAGTACGTGAAGGTCGGTACCGCGAGGGCCGCGATGCGCTTGAAGACCTCGTGGCCGCCCTTGCCGATGGCGAGCGCGTCGGCGTGGTTCTTGAGCAGCTCGACGCCCTTGAGGTCCGCGCCGACGGCGAAGACGAAGGGCTTGCCGGTGATGCCGACACCGACGATCTCGCCGGCCGCGGCCTCCTTCTCGACCTGGTCGATGGCGGCGTTGAGGTTCGCCAGCGAGGCCGGGCCGAAGGTGGTCGGCTTGGTGTGGTCGAAGCCGTTGTCCAGCGTGATGAGCGCGAACCGCCCGGCGCCGTACGGCAGTTCGAGGTGGCGGACGTGCGCGGACGTCACTACCTCGTCGGGGAACAGCTCGGCCGCACCCTTCAGAAGCTCGGTGGTGGTGCTCACTTGTCCCCCTCGAAGTGCGGGTTCTCCCAGATGACGGTGGCGCCCATGCCGAAGCCGACACACATGGTGGTCAGGCCGTAGCGGACGTTCGGCTGCTCCTCGAACTGGCGGGCCAGCTGGGTCATCAGCCGCACACCGGAGGCGGCCAGCGGGTGGCCGTAGGCGATGGCGCCGCCGTACTGGTTGACGCGCGCGTCGTCGTCCGCGATGCCGTAGTGGTCGAGGAAGGCCAGGACCTGGATCGCGAAGGCCTCGTTGATCTCGAAGAGGCCGATGTCACCGATGCCGAGACCGGCCTTGGCGAGGGCCTTCTCGGTGGCCGGGATCGGTCCGTAGCCCATGACCTCGGGCTCGACGCCCGCGAAGGCGTAGGACACCAGGCGCATGCGCACCGGCAGGTTGTTCTCCCGCGCGAAGTCCTCGGACGCGAGGATCGAGGCGGTGGCACCGTCGTTCAGCCCGGCCGCGTTACCGGCGGTGACCCGCCCGTGCACACGGAACGGCGTCTTCAGCCCGGCGAGGTTCTCCAGGGTGGTCCCGGGTCGCATGGGCTCGTCGGCGGTGACAAGCCCCCAACCGGTCTCGCCCACCTCGGAGTTGGTGTTCCGCACGGAGACAGGAACCAGGTCCTGCTGGATCTTGCCGTTGGCGTACGCCTTGGCGGCCTTCTCCTGCGAGCGCACGGCGTACTCGTCGGCGCGCAGCTTGGTGATGTGCGGGTAGCGGTCGTGCAGGTTCTCCGCCGTCATGCCCATGAACAGGGCGGACTCGTCGACCAGCTTCTCGCTGATGAGCCGCGGGTTCGGGTCCACGCCCTCGCCCATCGGGTGACGCCCCATGTGCTCGACACCGCCGGCGATGACGGCGTCGTAGGCCCCGAAGGCGATCGAACCGGCGGTGGTGGTGACGGAGGTCAGCGCACCGGCACACATGCGGTCGATCGAGTAGCCGGGCACCGACTGCGGCAGCCCGGCGAGGATCCCCGCGGTCCGCCCCAGGGTCAGCCCCTGGTCACCGATCTGCGTGGTCGCGGCGATGGCGACCTCGTCGATCTTCTTCGGGTCGAGTCCGGGGTTGCGGCGCAGCAGCTCCCGGATCGCCTTCACCACGAGGTCGTCGGCCCGGGTCTCGTGGTAGATGCCCTTCGGGCCCGCCTTGCCGAACGGGGTGCGGACGCCGTCGACGAACACGACGTCCCTGACGGTACGAGGCACGATTGGCTCTCCTCCAGGGTGCGGGTGGGCACTGCTGCGGCACGCCTCCACTGAGCGCGCGCTCAGCCCCCATGCTACTTATGAGTAACGTAGCTGCCCACCCCTGACGCCCCGAGCGGCGAAGGTCACACCGGGGGGACCCCGAGGATCTTGGCGCAAACTAGACGTTCACAGAGAAGCAGGCGTCCAGGGGAGCTGCCGTTAGGGGCGCGGGGAACTGCGCGAGCAACCCACGACTGCCCGCAGCCGCCCCACAAGAGAACCCGCAACGGCGATTAGGCAGAAAGCGCAGCCACCAAAACCGGCGCCACCTGCTCAACCTGCCAAGGCCGAGCCCCATACCCCGCAAGCGCCGCACCCACGGACTCCACGTCCACAACCTTCGGCGGCTCCCAACAAACCCGCCGCACGGTGTCAGGCGTAATCAGGTTCTCCTGAGGCATGCCCAACTGCTCCGCCAACGCGGAAACAGCAGCCCGAGCCGCAGACAACCTGGCTGCGGCCGCAGGATCCTTGTCCGCCCAAGCACGCGGCGGCGGAGGCCCGGTGACCGGCTGCCCAGGCGCCGGCAACTCCACATCCGCCAAAGCCTTCGCACGATCCACCGCGGACTGCCACTGCTCCAGCTGCCGCCGCCCCATCCGATGCCCGAACCCGTTCAACGCGGCGAGCGCGTGCACATTCACCGGTATCGCCAACGCCGCCTCGACGATCGCCGCGTCCCCGAGCACCTTCCCCGGCGAGACGTCCCGCTTCTGCGCGACCCGGTCCCGCGTCTCCCACAGCTCCCGCACCACGGCCAGCTGCCGACGCCGCCGCACCTTGTGCATGCCGGACGTCCGCCGCCAGGGGTCCTTGCGCGGCTCGGCCGGCGGCGCGGACGCGATCGCGTCGAACTCCTGCCGGGCCCACTCCAGCTTGCCCTGCCGGTCCAGCTCCTTCTCCAGCGCGTCGCGCAGATCGACCAGCAGCTCCACGTCCAGCGCCGCGTACCGCAGCCAGGGCTCGGGCAGCGGCCGGGTCGACCAGTCGACGGCGGAGTGCCCCTTCTCCAGTACGAAGCCGAGGACGCCCTCGACCATCGCGCCCAGGCCGACCCGCGGGAACCCGGCGAGCCGCCCGGCCAGCTCGGTGTCGAACAGCCGCGTCGGCATCATGCCTATCTCGCGCAGACACGGCAGATCCTGGGTGGCCGCGTGCAGCACCCACTCGACCCCGTCGAGCGCCTCGCCGAGGCCGGAGAGATCGGGACAGGCCACGGGATCGATCAGCGCGGTCCCCGCGCCCTCACGGCGCAGCTGGACCAGATACGCGCGCTGTCCGTAGCGGTAGCCGGACGCTCGCTCGGCATCGACGGCCACAGGACCGGAGCCCGCGGCGAAGGCGGCGATCGTCCGGGCGAGGGCGTCCGCGTCGGCGATCACGGCCGGAATACCGTCCCGCGGCTCCAGCAGAGGGATCGGCGCCTCCGCAGCAGAAGATCCGCCGTCGTCCGGAGGAGCGCCTCCGGTGGTTCGCAGTGAAACGTCTGCTGCGGTCTCTTGGGCGTCGGTCACATGTCAAGGGTATCTGTGTATGGACAGCGCCTGCCGACGGAACGTTCCGTCGGCAGGCGCCTGAGGGTCGTAAACCAGTCAGCTCGGTGAAAGCTCCGATTCACGTCCGTGAATATGTGGGGACGGGGGTCAGTGGATGATGCCGGTGCGCAGGGCCACCGCGACCATTCCGGCGCGGTCGCCCGTGCCGAGCTTGCGGGCGATCCGGGCGAGGTGGCTCTTGACGGTCAGTGCGGACAGGCCCATGGAGACACCGATCGCCTTGTTCGACTGGCCTTCCGCGACCAGTCTCAGCACCTCGACCTCACGGCCGGAGAGCTCGCGGTAGCCGCCCGGGTGGCTCGGGGCACCCGGGGGGCGGCGGTGCATACGGGCGGCGGCGGAGCCGATGGGCGCGGCTCCGGGTCGGGTGGGGAGCCCGACGTTGGTACGGGTGCCGGTGACGACGTAGCCCTTGACCCCTCCGGCGAGGGCGTTGCGGACGGCGCCGATGTCGTCGGCGGCGGACAGGGCCAGGCCGTTGGGCCAGCCCG
This sequence comes from Streptomyces sp. NPDC001002, assembly GCF_053599215.1. Classification (NCBI taxonomy): domain Bacteria; kingdom Bacillati; phylum Actinomycetota; class Actinomycetes; order Kitasatosporales; family Streptomycetaceae; genus Streptomyces; species Streptomyces sp. NPDC001002. The sequence goes on from NZ_JBSFLV010000054.1 coordinate 56,187, forward strand.
CGGCACGGGTCTCGGACAGCAGGGTGAGGCCGGAGCCGTCGGGCAGGTGGACGTCGGCGACGCAGATGTCGCGGGGGTTGCCGATGCGGGGACGAGCCTCCGCGACGGACGAGGCCTCGATGACGTCGCGCACACCGAGCGCCCACAGGTGGCGGGTGACGGTGGAACGGACGCGGGGGTCGGCCACGACCACCATGGCGGTGGGCTTGTTCGGGCGGTAGGCGACCAGGCTTGCGGGCTGCTCGAGGAGAACGGACACCAGGCCTCCTGGGGTGCGGGACGGCTTTGAAGGTCACAGACGTCTTCGGCACCGAACCGGGAGTCCTTTAGAGAATGATCACGATCTAGTGAGTAACAATTGGTGCAATTCGGACGTGCGATCGATCATTCGGTGAATGAATCGGTTCGTTCGAGGGTTCACTCCTGACTGAAAGTGGCCGTATCGACAAAGAGACGGTCAATCGGCCACCACCAGTGGAACCCATCGGAACTAGGCGGATCAGCGGGACTGCTGCGGCCCCCGGCGCTGCGGCAGCGTGACCACCGACGCGTCGCCCGGACCGGCCGGCGGGAGGCCCGCCACCTGCGCCAGCAGATCGCACCAGGAGGCCAGGTGCGCCGCCGTGTCCGGGACCCCGCCGAGGCCCTCACGGGGCGTCCAGGAGGCCCGGATCTCGATCTGCGAGGCGGCCGGCCGCTCGGACAGGCCGCCGAAGTAGTGCGAGCTCGCCCGCGTGACCGTGCCGCTCGGCTCGCCGTACGACAGCCCCCGCGCCTGGAGCGCACCGGTCAGCCAGGACCAGCACACCTCCGGCAGCAGCGGATCGGCGGCCATCTCCGCCTCCAGCTCCGCGCGCACCAGCGTCACCAGCCGGAAGGAGCCGTGCCAGGCGTCGTGCCCGGCCGGGTCGTGCAGCAGCACCAGCCGGCCGTCGGCCAGATCCTGGTCGCCGTCGACGACCGCGGCCTCCAACGCGTACGCGAACGGAGCGAGCCGCTGTGGCGCGCGCGTCGGCTCGATCTCGACCTGCGGCCGGAGCCGACTGTTCCGCAGGGCCTGGACCGCGGCCTGGAAGGCCGGCGGAGCCCCACCGCTACCGTCCCGGTCACCCTCCTTGGTGTCGTCCATTCCGTCAGCGCCGTCCGACAGTCGTCCTTGAGCCGCAGCCATGCGGGAAGGTTAAGGGGAACGGAGGGCTCGTGCGGGACTAGACACCCCCTCTTGGGCCCACCGGGCCGCGCAAAACGCCCTGCGCGGCCGTGCGAGACTTGCCCCGTGAGCGCCAACGAGACCCCCGCGGGGCAGCCGCCGACAGCCACGTACGACTCCGCCTTCCTCAAGGCGTGCAGGCGCGAACCCGTGCCGCACACGCCCGTGTGGTTCATGCGGCAGGCCGGGCGCTCCCTGCCGGAGTACCGCAAGGTCCGCGAGGGCATCGCGATGCTGGACTCCTGCATGCGCCCCGACCTGGTCACCGAGATCACGCTCCAGCCGGTGCGCCGGCACGACGTGGACGCGGCGATCTACTTCAGCGACATCGTCGTCCCGCTCAAGGCCATCGGCGTCGACCTCGACATCAAGCCCGGCGTCGGCCCGGTCGTCGCCCACCCCATCCGCACCCGCGCCGACCTGGCACAACTGCGCGCCCTTGAGCCCGAGGACGTCTCCTACGTCACCGAGGCGATCGGCCTGCTGACCCGCGAGCTGGGCCCGACCCCGCTCATCGGTTTCGCGGGCGCGCCTTTCACCCTCGCGAGTTACCTCGTCGAGGGCGGTCCGTCTCGCACGTACGAGAACGCCAAGGCGATGATGTACGGCGATCCCGAGCTGTGGGCCGACCTGCTCGACCGGCTCGCGGACATCACGGCGGCCTTCCTCAAGGTGCAGATCGAGGCCGGCGCGAGCGCCGTCCAGCTCTTCGACTCCTGGGCCGGCGCGCTGGCCCCCGCCGACTACCGCCGCTCGGTGCTGCCCGCCTCCGCGAAGGTCTTCGACGCGGTCGCCGGGTACGGTGTCCCGCGCATCCACTTCGGCGTCGGCACCGGTGAACTCCTCGGGCTGATGGGCGAGGCCGGCGCGGACGTCGTCGGCGTGGACTGGCGCGTCCCGCTCGACGAGGCCGCCCGCCGGGTCGGCCCCGGCAAGGCGCTCCAGGGCAACATCGACCCGACCGTCCTGTTCGCCGGACCGCAGGCCGTCGAGACCAAGGCCCGCGAGGTGCTGGACGCGGCCGCAGGACTCGAAGGCCATGTCTTCAACCTCGGCCACGGCGTCATGCCGTCCACCGACCCGGACGCGCTCACCCGGCTCGTGGAGTACGTCCACACGCAGACCGCCCGCTGATCCTCACCACGTGTGCCGGGGCCGGGCCCGCCTGCCGAACAGCAGGCCGCGCGGCTCCGGCGGCGGGGGCGTGCCCGCCTTGAGCGGCCAGGCCAGCACCATGCCGACCAGGAACCCGACCACGTGCGCCGCGTACGCCACCGTCCCCGCGGTGGAGACGCCCTCGCCGGACGAGTAGATCGCCTGCAGCACGAACCAGAAGCCCAGCACCATCCAGGCCGGCAGCCGCAGCGGCAGGAAGATCAGGAACGGGACGAGGACCCACACCCTGGCCTTCGGATAGAGCACCAGATACGCGCCCAGGACACCGGCGATGGCGCCCGAGGCGCCGATCAGCGGGTCGGTCGAGTCGGCGTTGAGGAGCGCGAAGCCGTACGAGGCCGCGTAGCCGCAGACGACGTAGAAGAGCACGAAGCGGATGTGGCCCATGCGGTCCTCGACGTTGTTGCCGAAGATCAGCAGGAACAGCATGTTGCCCAGCAGGTGCAGCCAGCCGCCGTGCAGGAACATCGCGGTGAACACCGACAGCGGGGGCGACTTGTCGTAGTCCGGCGGGGCCACCAGACAGCCGGCGCCGTTCGCGCCCACACCCACCTCGCCCGTCGGCACCAGCTTCGGCAGCTGATGGTGGATCAACTCCTGCGGCACCGCCGCGTAGTGGTCCAGGAACGCCTGCAGATGACACAGCTGCGAGACGCTGCTGTCGCCCGCCACGGAGCCGGCGAGACCGGGCGTGTACAGGAAGACCAGGAAGTTCGCGGCGATGAGCGCATACGTCACCCAGGGGGTGCGGCGCACCGGGTTCACGTCATGGACGGGGATGACCACAAGAGATAGGTGCCCGCGATGGGCCCCGCGAATCGGTGAACACCGGCACGCGTGCGTGCGTATGTGTCCTCAACTGCCCGCGACACGGGGAAGGCGGGTCGCGGGGACGACGTGAGGAACAGGCGATGAACGACCGAGTTACTCCTCCGATGCAGGCCACGCCGGACGGCGAGGCAGAGATCTCCCTGGTGATCCGGCTCCCCTGGGAGGACGTGGCCCGGCTGGGCCAGGAAGCGGGACGTCTTGCTGCGCAGATGCAGCGGCCGGTGACGCTCGACGAAGCGGTGAGCAACCGGTTGCGGTCGACTCGGCCGGCGGCCACGCACGCCAAGCCCTCCGGGGAGCAGCCGGTTGCCATGCCGGCGGCGTCGGTTTCTTCGTTGCCGGCGCGGCCTCCGGCGGATCAGGCGCGGCAGGCTATCGAGCGGATCAACGGGACTGCCTAGGGTCGCGCCGTGGGGGTGCGGGTTGAGTGCCGGGTGACTGTCGTCTGTGGCTGGTCGCGCCCGCGCGGCGGAGCCGCAAATCGATACAGTCCCGCGCCCCTTTAGGTCGGCTGCTGTACCGCCTTTGTGGCCTTTCTGGCCGCTACCAGTACCGGGTCCCAGACTGGGCTGAAGGGTGGGGCGTAGCCGAGGTCCAGGGACGTCATTTGTTCCACCGTCATGCATGCCGTGAGGGCTACCGCTGCGATGTCCACCCGCTTGCCCGCTCCCTCCCTGCCTACGATCTGGACGCCCAGGAGGCGGCCTGTTCGGCGTTCGGCGAGCATTTTTACTGTCATCAGAGCCGCGTCGGGGTAGTAGCCGGCTCGGCTGGTGGATTCGATGGTGACCGTTTCGTACTGGAGGCCCGCTCGGTGGGCGTCCTTTTCGCGTAGGCCGGTGCGGGCGATCTCCAGGTCGCAGACCTTGGAGACCGCCGTGCCTACGACTCCGGGGAACGTGGCGTAGCCGCCGCCGATGTTGGTGCCGATGACCTGGCCGTGTTTGTTGGCGTGGGTGCCGAGGGCGATGTGGCGCTCCTGGCCGGAGACCAGGTCCAGGACCTCTACGCAGTCGCCGCCGGCCCAGATGTTCTCGTGTCCGCGGACCCGCATCGCGAGGTCGGTGAGCAGGCCCTGGTGGGCGCCGAGGGGGAGGCCGGCGGCCGCGGCGAGGGTCGTTTCCGGGCGTACGCCGATGCCGAGGACGACCACGTCCGCCGGGTATTCGGCGTCCTGGGTGGCCACCGCGCGGACCCGGCCGTCCTCGCCGGTGAGGACCTTGGTGACCTGGGTGTTGTTGACCATGGTGATGCCGAGGTCCTCCATGGCCTCGTGCACCAGGCGGCCCATGTCCGGGTCGAGCGTGGACATCGGCTCGCTGCCGCGGTTGACGACCGTCACCTCGTAGCCGCGGTTGATGAGCGCCTCGGCCATCTCGACGCCGATGTAACCGGCGCCGACGACCACCGCTCGTCGCCCACGCGTGCGTGCCAGCGAGTCGAGGAGGGCCTGGCCGTCGTCGAGCGTCTGGACCCCGTGCACCCCCGGCGCGTCGGCGCCCGGCATGTCGGGGCGGATCGGCCGGGCCCCGGTCGCGATCACGAGTTTGTCGTACGACGTCCAGGACTCGGCGCCGGAATCGACGTCCCGCGCGCGTACGCGTCCGCCGGCCACGTCGATCTCCGTGACCTCGGTGCGCATGCGCAGATCGATGCCCCGCGCGCGGTGCTCCTCGGGCGTACGGGCGATCAGCTCCTCGGGAGCCGAGACGTCGCCACCCACCCAGTACGGGATGCCGCAGGCCGAGTATGAGGTGAAGTGGCCGCGCTCGAACGCGACGATCTCCAGCTCGTCCGGACCCTTCAGGCGGCGGGCCTGCGACGCCGCGGACATTCCCGCGGCGTCGCCACCGA
>NZ_JBSFLV010000055.1:0-60674 GCF_053599215.1 Streptomyces sp. NPDC001002
CACGGCGGTCCGCAGCTCACGCCCGTGCGCGCTCACGACCACCGCGTCGTCCCAGGTCAGCCCGAGCCGCGCGAACGCGGTGGCGACGGACGAGACGCCGGGCCGCACGTCCAGCAGCCCCGACCCGAACCGCTCGGCCAGCGCCCGCACGATCCCGAAGAACCCGGGGTCGCCCGAGGCCAGCACGACGACAGGCCGGTCCTTGCCGACGTACTCCTCGATCGCGTCGAGCGCCGGCGCCAGCGGACCGAGCACGATCCGCTCGGCCGTCTCCGGCAGCCGTACGGCGTCCAGGTGCCGCCGCCCGCCGACGACCAGCTCGGCGCCGGCCAGCGCCTCGGGGGCGAGGGACACCCCCGATCCCGCCCCCGTCCCCGTACCGATGACGGTGATCACGTACTCGCCCCTCGCTCGCGCAGCGCCCGACGGGCCTCAGGATCCGCCTTGCGATAGCCGTGGAAGTGACCGGGGTGGTACAGGTGCGAGCGCGTGCCTTCGGCGGCGAGCGCGGGGCCGACCAGAAACAGCGTGTGCTTCCAGAGCTTGTGCTCCTTGACCGTCTCCTCCAGCGTGCCGATCGTGCAGCGCACGAGCAGTTCCTCGGGCCAGGTCGCCTGGTAGGCGACCACGACCGGGGTCGACGTCGGATAGCCGCCCTCCAGCAGCTCCCGCACCAACTGCCCGCTGCGCGCGGCCGACAGGAAGATCGCCATGGTGGTGCCGTGCCGCGCGAACTCGCGGACCTCCTCGCCGGGCGGCATCGGCGTCTTGCCGCCGCCGAGCCGGGTGAGGACGACGGACTGTGCGACCTCGGGGATGGTCAGCTCGCGCTGCGCGAGGGCGGCGACGGCGGAGAACGCGGAGACCCCGGGCACGATCTCGGTCGCGATCCCGATCCCGGCACACCGGTCGACCTGCTCCTGGGTGCCGCCCCACAGAGCCGGGTCGCCGGAGTGGATACGAGCGACCCGCAACCCCTCCTCGTACGCCCGCTCGTAGACGCCGACGACGTCCTCCAGCGACATGGTCGCCGAGTCGAGGATCTCGGCACCTTCGCGCGCGTGTTCGAGGACCTCCGCCTGGACCAGGCTCGCAGCCCAGATCACGACGTCGGCCTCGGCGATGGCGCGCGCGGCACGGAACGTCAGCAGGTCGGCGGCGCCGGGGCCGGCACCGACGAAGGTCACCTTGCCGGTGGGGGCATCGGCCATCAGAAAACGGTCCTCTCTGGACAAAAAGTCTTACGGGTGGTGCCGCCGCGCCCGCTGGATGTGCGCGAACGGGGGTTGATCGGATAGCAAGGGCACATGGCGGTCTTCGTCGCGCTCGGCGCGTTCCTGATGACGCTGGCCGGCGGCTGGACGGCACAGCGGGTCACCGACCGCCGCCATCTGGTCCTCGGCCTGGCGGGTGGCCTGATGCTGGGCGTGGTCGGCCTGGACCTGCTGCCGGAGGCGTTGCAGGCCGCGGGCGACGACATCTTCGGCGTACCGGCGGCCCTGCTCCTGTTCGTGGCGGGCTTCCTGCTGGCCCATCTGGTCGAACGTCTGCTCGCCGCCCGCCAGGCCTCCCACGGCGGGGAGGAGCACAACGGCCGCGCGCCCGAGGTGGGCCTCACGGCGGCCTCGGCGATGGTCGGCCACAGCGCGATGGACGGCGTGGCGATCGGCGCGGCCTTCCAGGTCGGCGGCGGCATGGGCACGGCGGTCGCGCTGGCCGTGGTCGCCCACGACTTCGCGGACGGCTTCAACACGTACACGATCACGAGCCTGTACGGAAACGCCCGCCGCAAGGCGCTGACCATGCTGTTCGCGGACGCGCTGGCCCCGGTGGTGGGCGCGGCCTCCACGGCCTTCGTCACCATCCCCGAGGGCCTGCTCGGCGGCTATCTCGGCCTCTTCGCCGGCGTGCTCCTCTACCTGGCCGCCGCCGAGATCCTCCCCGAGGCCCACCACGAACACCCCGCCCGTTCGACCCTGCTGTGCACGGTCGCGGGCGTGGGCTTCATCTGGCTGGTGGTGGGCCTGGCGGGCTGAGCGGGCGGCGGGGCCATCGGCCGGTGGTCCAGGGGGTCTCACGAGTGGTCTGCGATGTCTCACAACTTCCCACCCCGCCCGCCCTCGCGCCGCGCGGGGGCGATGAGCGTGGAGAGATACGGCAACGGAGTCCCGTCGAGCTCGGCGGCGGGCCGAATGGACTCGGACTCGAGACCCAGGGCCGACCCCCACACCGCGTCGCCGATCCGCCCGGTCTCTCGCAGCGCCTCGGCGACCTCACCGGCCTGCCGCCCGAACTTGTACGCGACGACCGTGCCGGGCCCTGCGAGGGCGTCCTTGAGCACGGCGGCCCCGGCGGTGACAGGCACGAGGGTGAGCGGCTCGGTGCCTTCGGTCAGCACGGCGCCGGAACGCGCGGCGAGGTCCTGCATGGCGGTGATGCCGGGCACGGTCTCGATGAGGACGCCCGGCACCAACTCCCCGATGGTCTGCGCGAGATAGGTAAAGGTCGAATAGACATTGGGATCACCGATGGTGGCGAAGGCGACGTTCCCACGCTCGCGCAACAACTGCGCGACCCGCCCCCCGGCGGCATCCCAGGCGGCCTCCCGCCGCGCCCGATCGCTGCGCTCATTCAGCGCGAACACGACCCTAAGGACCTTCTCCGCGGGCACGTAGTGGAGCACGGTCGCCTCGGCGCGCCCCCGCTCGCCGGTGTCCATCACAGGTACGACGACGACATCGGCGGCCCGCAGCGCGTTGACGCCCTTGACGGTGACCAGTTCGGGATCGCCGGGCCCCACTCCGACTCCGATAAGCCTGCTGCTGCTCATGACGTCCGGCACCTCTCGACGAACCTAAGGGCGACACCGGGCTCGGACGCCCAGTGAGTATGCAGATAACTCGCGTGCACGCCGTCCTGCACGAAACCTTCGAGACGCCGCGTCGGAGCACGCATGCCCCAAGCGGCAACCACCCCGGCCCCCGGCTCGACGACCGTCCGATGGAACTCGTGCCCCCGCATCCGCGTCCCGGCGACGGCCAGCACGCTGTCACTCACAGCCACGGCATCCCGATACCCGAGCGTGAGCCGCTCGCTCATCCGCGCACTCGCGTCGAGCACCCCGCACATCGGCAGCCCGTCCAACTCCCGCCCCAGATAAAGCAACCCGGCACACTCGGCGGCAACGGGAGCGCCGGTCTCTGCGAGGCTGGCGACGGCTTTGCGGAGGGGTTCATTGGCGGACAGCTCGGAGGCGTACACCTCGGGAAACCCGCCCCCGATGACCAACCCGCGTGTCCCGTCGGGAAGTTCCTCATCACGGAGCGGATCAAAGCTGACGACATCGGCCCCGGCAGCACTGAGCAACTCGACGTGCTCGGAATAGGAGAAGCTAAAGGCAGCCCCACCGGCAACGGCAACTCTGACGTTTTTGTTTTTCAGCCGGTCCGGCGTTTGAGGCTGGGGATGTGCCATCCCGATCCCCCGCCCACCCACAGGGACGCCGGTGTCTTTCAGCCCCTCCGGCGTTTGAGGAGCGGGGTCTGGGGCGGAGCCCCAGGATGGGACGGGTAGGGGCGGCGGGGGCGAAAACGCCAAAGCCTCAGCCGCATCCCAAGCCGCACAGGACAAGCCGCCCGCACTGCGCGCCAGAGCAAGCAACCCCTCCAGATCACACCCCCGCTCAACCTGCGCACTCATCGCGGCAACAGCCTCCACCGCCTCCACCCGCCGCTCGGCGACCGGCACCAACCCCAAATGCCGAGCCGGCGTATCCACCTGAGCCACCCGCCGCAACACCCCAAGCACCGATACCCCGGCCGACTCCAACGCCTCCCGCAACAACTCCTCATGCCGATCCGAAGCGACCTTGTTCAGAATCACGCCCCCGACCCGAACCTCCGGATCCCACGAGGCAAACCCATGCACCAACGCCGCAACCGACCGAGACTGCGAAGACGCGTCGACGACAAGCACAACAGGCGCCCGCAGCAACTTCGCCACATGCGCGGTGGACGCCAGTTCACCCTCCCCGGCCGCCCCGTCGAACATCCCCATCACACCCTCGACAACCGCGACATCACACCCGCGCGCCCCATGCGCGAACAGCGGCCCGACCAACTCCGGCCCACACAGATACGCGTCGAGATTCCGCCCCACCCGCCCGGTCGCGAGCGCGTGATACCCGGGATCGATGTAGTCGGGCCCGACCTTGTGCGGCGACACGACAAGCCCCCGCGAGGCGAACGCGGCCATCAACCCCGTGGCAACGGTGGTCTTGCCACTCCCGGAGGACGGCGCGGCGATGACCAGCCGAGGCACGGAGGACGAGGAAGAAGTCACGGAGACGGACGGCGAGGAGGAAGTCACGGGGTCACCACTCGATACCCCTCTGGCCCTTCTGGCCGGCGTCCATGGGGTGCTTGACCTTGGACATGTCGGTCACAAGATCGGCGAACTCGACCAGCTTCTCAGGTGCGTTCCGCCCAGTAATTACCACGTGCTGATTCCCGGGCCGCCCCCGCAACACCTCGATCACCTCGTCCGTGTCCACCCACCCCCAGTGCATCGGATAGGCGAACTCATCAAGCACGTACAGCCGGTACGTCTCAGCAGCAAGGTCCCGCTTGACCTGCTCCCACCCCTCCCGGGCCTTCTCCTCGTTGTCCATCTGGGCATCCCGCTGCACCCACGACCAGCCCTCACCCATCTTGTGCCAGTCGACGGACCCGCCCTCGCCGGAAGCCCCCAGCACCCGAAGCGCGTTCTCCTCGCCGACCTTCCACTTCGCCGACTTGACGAACTGGAACACCCCGATCGGCCACCCCTGATTCCAGGCCCGCAACGCCAACCCGAAAGCAGCGGTGGACTTGCCCTTCCCAACTCCCGTATGCACGACGACAAGCGGCCGATTCCGCCGCTGACGAGTCGTCAAACCGTCGTCCGGTACGACACTCGGCTGTCCCTGCGGCACTACGCGGCCCTCCTCTGCACGTCCTTGACCAGCCCGGCGATCGAGTCGGCCCGCAACTCGTCCAGCGTGACCGCCGTACCGTCCAGCTCACCGGCCAACTGCCGGGCCAGGCCCAGCCGTACGGGCCCCGACTCGCAGTCCACGACCACGGAGGCGACCCCGTCGGCGGCGAACAGCCGCGCCGCCCGCCCGGCCAACGCCACCGGCTCGGGCCCCCCGGTCGCCCGCCCGTCGGTCACCACGACGACCAACGCCCGCCGAGCCGGATCCCGCAACCGCTCCACCCGCAACACGTCATGCGCCTTCAGCAGCCCGGCCGCGAGCGGCGTACGCCCACCCGTCGGCAACGACTCCAGCCGTACGGCAGCGGCGTCCACGGACGAAGTAGGCGGCAGAGCGACATCCGCAGCAGCCCCCCGAAACGTCACCAACCCCACCTTGTCCCGCCGCTGATACGCGTCCAGCAGCAGCGACAGCACAGCCCCCTTCACCGCACTCATCCGCTGCCGGGCCGCCATCGACCCGGACGCGTCCACGACGAACAGCACGAGGTTGCCCTCACGCCCTTCCCGCGTCGCCTGCCGCAGATCGTCCCGGCGCACGACCAGACCGCGCCCGGCCCGCCCGCGCGCCAGCTGATGCGGTGCCGCCGCCTGCACGGTCGCCGCCAAGTGCAGCTTGGTGAGCGCTCCTTGGGGCCGCCGGGCCCCGGTGGTCCGCCCGTGCTCGGTCCGCGCCCGAGACCGCCGCCCGGCGGCACCCGCCCCGATCCCGGGCACGCTCAGCACCTTCGTCCGGAACGGCTCGGCCGCCCGCACGGCGGACTGCTCACCCGCCCCGGCACCGGAGGGCTGCGGCTCGCCGGACTCCCCGGCCTCGGGCTGCGCCCCCGCGTCCCCGTCCTGCGGACCGGCATCGTCCGGGGTCGGCTCCCCGCCGCCCCCGCCGGGTCCGTCGTCGGTGGGCCCGTCTCCATCCGGATCGGGATCGTCCTCGGGCTCCGGCTCCGCGAACTCCTCCAGCGTCTCGTCGAGCTTGTTCTCGTCAAGTCCCGGCGCGTCGAAGGGATTACGGCGCCTGCGGTGCGGCAGTGCGAGCAACGCCGCCTGCCGTACGTCCTCGGCGAGCACGTCGGTCCGCCCGGCCCACGCGGCCAGCGCGGTCGCCGTACGCGCCATCACGATGTCGGCCCGCATGCCGTCCACCTCGAAGGCGGCACAGGTCGCCGCGATCTGCCGCAGCGCCCCGTCGCCCAGCCGCACCGACGGCAACAACTCCCGCGCCGCGACGATCCGTTGCCGTACCGACGTCTCCTCGTCCGCCCAACGCGCCGAGAAGCCGGCCGGATCGTCGTCGTAGGCGAGCCTGCGCCGGACGACCTCGACCCGCTGGTCGGGCTCGCGCGAGGCGGCCACCTCGACGGTCAGGCCGAACCGGTCGAGCAACTGCGGCCGCAGCTCGCCCTCTTCGGGGTTCATCGTGCCGACGAGCAGAAAGCGCGCGGCGTGGCGCACCGAGACACCCTCGCGCTCGACGTACGACGCGCCCATCGCCGCCGCGTCCAGCAGCAGGTCGACCAGGTGGTCGTGGAGGAGGTTGACCTCGTCGACGTAGAGGATCCCGCGGTGCGCGTCGGCGAGCAGGCCCGGCTCGAAGGCCTTCACGCCCTCGGACAGCGCCCGTTCGATGTCGAGGGCGCCCACGAGCCGGTCCTCCGAGGCGCCCACGGGCAGTTCGACCATCCGCGCCGGACGTGTCTCGAACGCCCCCGGCTCGTGCGGCCCGTCCGGGCAGGCGGGGTCGGGGGAGTCGGGGTCGCAGGAGAAACGGCACCCGGCGACGACGTTCAGCGCCGGCATGAGCGCCGAAAGGGCGCGTACGGCCGTCGACTTGGCGGTGCCCTTCTCGCCGCGCACCAGCACACCGCCGACCGCCGGGGAGACGGCGTTCAGCAGCAGCGCGAGCCGCAGGTCGTCCTGGCCGACAACGGCCGTGAACGGAAAGGGGGTACTCACTTCTCGTCGCCCTCCAGGTCGCCCTCAAGCTCCAGGTAGATCGCCCGCAGCCGCTCCAGCGTGTCGGCGTCCGGCTCGGCCCACAGTCCGCGCTCGGCCGCCTCCAGGAGCCGTTCGGTGATGCCGCGCAGCGCCCACGGGTTGGACTTCTTCATGAAGTCCTGGTTCTCCGGGGCGAAGACGTACTCGGCGCTGAGCTTCTCGTACATCCAGTCGTCGACGACCCCGGCCGTGGCGTCGTAGCCGAAGAGGTAGTCGACGGTCGCCGCCATCTCGAAGGCACCCTTGTATCCGTGCCGCCGCATCGCCGCCATCCAGCGGGGGTTGACCACGCGGGCCCGGAAGACGCGGTGCGTCTCCTCGCCCAGCGTGCGGGTCTTCACCTGGTCCGGGGTGGCCGAGTCACCGACGTACGCCTCGGGACTCGTGCCCGTCAGGTGTCGCACCATGGCGACCATGCCGCCGTGGTACTGGAAGTAGTCGTCCGCGTCGACGAGATCGTGCTCGCGGGTGTCAACGTTCTTGGCGGCTACGGCGATTCGCTTGAACGCCGTCTCCATGTCCCCGCGTGCCGCCCGCCCGTCGAGCCCGCGACCGTAGGCGTAGCCGCCCCAGACCGCGTACACCTCGGCGAGGTCCGCGTCGCTGCGCCAGTTGCGCGCGTCGATCAGCGGCAGCAGCCCGGCGCCGTACGCGCCCGGCTTGGAGCCGAAGATACGGGCCGTGGCCCGGCGCCGGTCGCCGTGCTCGGCGGTGTCCTCGTCGGCGTGCTTGCGGACGTAGTTGGACTCGGAGGGCTCCTCCAACTCCGCCACCGCCCGTACCGCATCGTCGATCAATCCGACGACGTGCGGGAACGCGTCCCGGAAGAAGCCGGAGATCCGGACCGTGACATCGATGCGCGGCCGGCCCAACTCCGTGACGGGCACGATCTCGAAGCCGGTCACCCGGCGCGAGGCGTCGTCCCAGACCGGACGGCAGCCCAGCAGCGCGAGGATCTCGGCGATGTCGTCGCCCTGGGTGCGCATCGCCGAGGTGCCCCAGACCGTGAGGCCGACGGACTGCGGGAACTCGCCGTTGTCCTGGAGGTACCGCTGCACGAGGGAGTCGGCCAGCGACTGGCCGACCTCCCAACTCAGCCTGGACGGAATGGCCTTGGGGTCGACCGAGTAGAAGTTGCGGCCGGTCGGCAGGACGTTGACCAGACCACGGGTCGGGGAGCCCGAGGGGCCCGCCGGGACGTAACCGCCGTCCAGCGCCTTGAGGATGTGATCGATCTCGTCGGTGGTGCGGGCCAGCCGGGGGACCACCTCTTCGCAGGCGAACTCCAACACCGCGACGGCGTCCGGGAGTTCGGTGCCGATGACGGCACGCACGAGCGCCGGGACGGCCGTGACCTCCCACTCCTGGGACTCCATGCCCTCCGCGAACCGGCGGCACAGCTGCTCCAGCAGATCGATCGCGTCGGCGGCCGACCGGGCCGGACCCTCGACCAGCTCCGTCAGCTCCACCGGCACCTTCACGGGAGCGCCCGGCTCGCCGAGCAACTCCTTCTCGCTGAGCCCGAAGTGCTCGGCCAGCGAGGCCCGCAGCCCCGGCAGCGCGTTGGCCTGCCCGCCCCACACCTGCGAGGCGCGCAGCACGGCCAGCACGAGGTTAACGCGCGCTTCACCGACCGGGCCGCCGCCGAGGATGTGCAGCCCGTCGCGGATCTGCACGTCCTTGATCTCGCACAGATAGCCGTCGATGTGCATCACGAACTCGTCGAAGGCCGCGTCGTCCGGCTGGTCGTCCACGTGCAGGTCGTGGTGCAGCTCGGCCGCCTTCACCAGCGTCCAGATCTGCGCGCGCACGGCCGGGGCCTTCGTCGGGTCCAGGTCGGACACCATCGCGTACTCGTCGAGGAGTTGCTCCAGCTTCGCGAGGTCGCCGTAGGTGTCGGCACGCGCCATCGGCGGCACGAGGTGGTCGACGACCGTGGCGTGCCCGCGCCGCTTGGCCTGCGTGCCCTCGCCGGGGTCGTTCACGATGAACGGGTAGATCAGGGGGAGTTCGCCGAGTACGGCGTCCGGCGCGCAGCCGCCGCTCAGCCCAAGTCCCTTGCCGGGCAGCCATTCCATCGTGCCGTGCTTGCCCATGTGGACGATCGCGTCCGCGCCGAAGCTGTTGTCGAGCCAGCGGTACGCGGCCATGTAGTGGTGCGACGGCGGCATGTCGGGGTCGTGGTAGATCGCGATCGGGTTCTCACCGAAGCCGCGCGGCGGCTGGATCATGACCACGACGTTCCCGAACTGCAGGGACGCGAGCACGATGTCGTCGCCGTCGACGTAGAGGTTGCCGGGCGGCTCGCCCCACGCGTCCAACATGCCTTGCCTGAGCTCCGGTTCGAGCTTGTCGAACCACGCCTGATAGTCGGCGAGCGGCACCCGGGCGGGCGCGGCGGCCAGCTGCTCCTCCGTCAGCCATTCCACGTCGTGGCCACCGGCGTTGATGAGCGTGTGGATCAACTCGTCGCCGTTGTCGGGGTGCCCTTCGACGACGTACCCGGCGTCCCGGAGCGCGTCCAGCACCTGGATGGCCGAGGCGGGCGTGTCCAGCCCCACGGCGTTCCCGACGCGCGAGTGCTTGGTCGGGTACGCGGTGAAGACGAGCGCGAGCTTCTTCTCCGCGTTCGGCTTGTGCTTCAACTTCGCGTGCCTGACGGCGATTCCGGCGACCCGCGCCGCCCGCTCGGGGTCGGCGACGTAGACCGGGACGTCGTCGGGACCCTGCTCCTTGAAGGAGAACGGGACCGTGATCAGCCGGCCGTCGAACTCGGGGATCGCGACCTGCATCGCCGCGTCCATGGGGGAGAGGGCGGCGTCGGACTCGTCCCAGGCCGCGCGGGACGACGTGAGGCAAAGACCTTGCAGCACCGGCACGTTGAGGTCGGCGAGGGCCCCGATGTCCCAGGCCTCCTCGTCGCCGCCGGCCGAGGCCTGCGAGGCGTGCGTGCCGCCCGCGGCGAGGACGGTGGCGATCAGCGCGTCGGCCCTGCCGAGGATCTCGTACAGCCCGGCATCGGCACCGCGCAGCGAACCGCAGTACACGGCAAGGGCGTTGGCGCCCTTCGCTTCGACCTGGTCGCAGAGGGTGTCCACGAAGGCGGTGTTGCCGGACAGGTGATGAGCTCGGTAGAAAAGCACGCCGACCGTCGGCCGGCCCTCGACGAAGGCACGCTCGCCGTGGACGCCGAACTCGGCCATCTTGCGCGGCTCTTCGAAGCCCTCGCCGGTGAGCAGCACGGTGTCGGAGAGGAACCGGGCCAGCTCGGCCAGGTTCTCCGGCCCACCCTCGACGAGGTACCGCAGCGCCTCGGCCACCACACCGGCCGGCACCGACGACTCGGCCATCAACTCCGCGTCGGGGACGGTCTCTCCGCCGAGGAGCACGGTCGGAATCCCGGACGCCTTCAGCGCGGCGAGCCCGTCCTCCCACGCGCGCTTGCCGCCGAGCAGCCGTACGACGGCGACGTCCGCGCCATCGAGGAGCGCGGGCAACTCGCCCTCGACATCCACCCGGTTCGGGTTGCCGATCCGGTACCCGGCGCCGGCGGCCCGGGCCGCCAGCAGATCCGTGTCGGCGGTCGACAACAACAACACTGTGCTCATGCGGGCGCTCCCGGTGGAATGAAAGGCAGTCCTTGCGGCGCGCCGGACTCGATGAGCCGCCACAGCGCGTCCGTGTCCGCGTGCTGTTCGATCAGGTCGCCGAGCCGGTCGAGCTGCTCCTCGCGCAGCGCGGCGAACGAGGTGTCGGCGGCCGGCACGAACCGGCGCCCCGCGGCGGCCGCCACTTCGCGCAGGAACGCCCGCCGGAACCCGTCCGACTCCAGCGAGCCGTGCCAGTGCGTGCCCCAGGTCTGACCGACCCGGCACCCGTCCAAGAAGGCGTCCCCTCCTAGGACTTCCGCGACTCCGTGATGGATCTCGTACCCCTCGACCGGCTCGCCGAGGGCTTCCCCCACCGGCCGGGTGAGGGTCTTCTCGCGCGCGAACCGCACCCGCAGGGGCAGTACCCCGAGCCCGTCCACGTGTCCGCGCCGGCTCTCGACCTCGTCCTCGATGTGCTCGCCGAGGACCTGGAAACCACCGCAGATACCGAGGATGGGTCGCTGCTCGGCGGCCCTGCGGACGAGGGCGTCGGCAAGTCCCCGCTCCCGCAGCCATTCCAGCGCCTTCACCGTCCCCCGAGTCCCTGGGATCACGACGAGATCGGCGTCGGCCAGTTCCTCGGGCCGGTCCACGAACCGCACCACGACGCCCGGTTCGGCGGCCAGCGCGTCCACGTCCGTGAAGTTGGACATGAGCGGGATCGCGCACACGGCGACGCGCAGCACGTCCTCGCCGACGGGTGGGGCGGTGTTGGACTCCCGCACGGTCCCGCGCAGGGAGATCCGCAGCCCGTCCTCCTCGTCGATCCCGAGGCCGTGCTGGAACGGCAGGACGCCGTACGTCCGGCGCCCGGTGAGGTCGAGGAGCATCTCCAACCCCGGTTCCAGCAGCGAGACATCGCCACGGAACTTGTTGACGACGAACCCGGCTATGAGGGCCTGGTCCTCGGGCGAGAGCAGCGCGACGGTTCCGAAGAAGGAGGCGAAGACGCCCCCGCGGTCGATGTCCCCGACCACGAGCACGGGAAGTCCGGCATTCCGGGCGATCCCCATGTTCACGATGTCGGTCCGCCGCAGATTGATCTCGGCAGGACTGCCGGCCCCCTCACAGATCACCGCGTCATACGTGCCCCGCAACTCGGCGAGACAGTCGAGCACGGTCCCGAGCAACTGCTCCTGCCGCCCCCCGTGATACCCACGCGCACTCATCTCGCCCACGGGCTTACCCATGAGCACGACCTGACTGCTCCGCTCGCCACCGGGCTTGAGCAGCACGGGATTCATCAGCGCGGTCGGCTCGATCCGACAGGCCTGCGCCTGCATGGCCTGTGCGCGCCCGATCTCCGCGCCCTCGCGCGTCACGAACGAATTGAGGGACATGTTCTGCGCCTTGAAGGGCGCGACCTTCACGCCCTGCCGCACCAGCCACCGGCAGATCCCGGCCGTCACGACGCTCTTGCCGGCGTCGGAGGTGGTCCCGGCGACCAACAGCCCGCCGCCGCTCATGAGTTACGTCCCTTCGCGAGCAGCCGCCCGGCGACGCTCACGCCGAGCGCGAGCAGACCGACGCGCCGGGAGAGCCGTACGGCCCGATCGATGTCGTCCACGGCCACCGCACGCCCGGCCCCATTGAGCACGGGCCGGTGCTCAACTCGCCCGCCATAGGCGAGCGTCCCGCCCAGCCGCACCCCGAGCGCCCCCGCGAACGAGGCCTCCACGGGCCCGGCGTTGGGGCTCGGGTGCTTGCCGGCGTCGGTGCGCCAGGCGCGTACCGCCCCGCGCGGATCGTCGCCCGCGACGGTCGCGAGGACGGCGGTCAGCCGCGCCCCCGGCCAGCCGGCCACGTCGTCGAGACGGGCCGAAGCCCAGCCGTACCGGCGGTACTTGGGCGACTTGTGCCCGACCATGGCATCGAGGGTGTTCACGGCCCGGAAGCCGACGAGCCCCGGCACGCCCGCCACGGCACCCCACACCAGCGCGCCCACCACCGCGTCGGAGGTGTTCTCGGCGACGGACTCGACGACGGCCCGGGCGATCCCGTCGGCGTCGAGGGCCTGGGGGTCGCGCCCGCAGAGATGGGGCAGCCGGGCCCGCGCGCCCTCGATGTCCCCGGCCTCCAACGCCCGCCCGATGACCCCGGCCTCGCGGGCGAGGGAGTTCCCGCCGACGACGGCCCAGGTTGCGGCCGCGGTCAGCGCGACGGAGGCGGTACGGGAGGGTCGTACGGCCGAAGTGGCCGCGGCGGCGAGGGCGACGGCGCCGCCCGCGCACACGGCGGTGTGCAGGGCGCCCCAGCCGCGGTGGTCGCGCCACAGCACCCGCTCCACGGCACCGGCGGCCCGGCCGAACGCGGCGACCGGATGGCCGCGGCGCGGATCGCCGAGCAGATGGTCACCGAGGAGGCCGGCGGCGGCGCCGTACGCGAAGACGCGATCGGCACGCATCGGCTCAGCCGGCCGTGGGATCGGGCAGAGCTCGGGTGATGAACCTCAACAGGCGGCCGCGCATGGCGAATTGTCCTCACTCAGGGTGTCCGCGCCCTGGTTCGAAGAGAGCGACGGCGAGAGTTCCTGGCTCCCGGGACTACCTACCCCGGTGACAGTGGCGGGACCGCGCCGGAATCACACCGGCTTCCTCTCTTGCCGCCGTACTTGGCCCCGGCAGTCCACCACGGGCCTGGAAGAACCGTCAACTTGCCGCTGACCTGCACAGCTGCGGTGTGCTGAGGTCCACATCGTTGATTTGCCGTCAGGAGTTTGAAACGGCGCTTTCTGTGCTCTTTCCCGGCCAGGAAGGTGGGCAGACTACGGGAACAGGAGTGCGTGTACGTGTCGACCGGCGGTGTCCGGCCGGTGCGCGGAGCCAGTGTTCGTGACCGTGCGATTGCTATCGGAACTGGAGGAGGTGGGCGTGGTCGACAGGGAGCTGTCGGTGCGGGTGTGGTTCAGGAGCAGTCACTCCAGCAACGCCGGTGAGTGCGTCGAATTGGCCTCGGGGAGAGATCGCGTACTGGTGCGTGACTCAAAGCGTCATCAAGACGCTGTGCTCACCTTTCGTCACGCGGCGTGGTGTGGTTTTCTGGCGGGGCTTGTGGACCCGGATATGCGCGGTGGCTGACTCGCCGCGCGGGGGGACGGGAGGTACACGTATGGGAGACCGGGCCAAGGAATCCGCTTCTGCTCATGTGGGTGATCGCGGTGCGGGGGTCGCGTGGACAGCGGATGTTGTACCGCTGGCGCTCTTCTGCTCGGTGACGGGAGTACTGGCCGTCGGGATGGGTGCACTGGCGGCGCTGTTGGTGCCGGCGGGCGCGACGCGCGGTCTCGTCTGGCTGGTGGTGACGGCCCTTCTGGCCGTGGGAGCCGGCCTGTGGTGGGGGCTCACCCCCGTCACGGAGCGCCTCCAGGTTCTGAACCGTGGTCTGGCGGCGGTTCAGTCCGGCCGGAGGCGCCACCGCTGACGGACGTGCCCGGTGCACCGGTGGAACGATTGCGCAGTGTTCTGCCGAGGCCCGCGCCCAGCGCGGTGAGGACCGCTGCGCTGACGGCACCGACGACGGCTGTGGTGAGTGGCGTCGTGGAACCGAGGGCAATGCTGGGCGCGACCCGCGTGGCGACCGTGATGCTGAAGAGCAAGATGCTGCCGCAGGCCGTGCCCAGCAACAGCCGGACGGACAGGAGCCGTATCTCTCCGGTCACTCGGGCGCTCTCCACCTGGATAAGAGCTTCTGCCCATTCCGGCCGCTGCATGGCGTACGCCTTGAGGGCGCAGTCGTCGAGAGGGATCGAGCCATTGTCAGCCGTATCGGATGGGGTGTTCGACAGGCCGCTGGTGGGAGCGGCTTCGGTGGGCATCCGCAATCGCTGCCACCACGCTCGTATTCCGAAGACCGCCATGGGCCCTCCCCCGTCTCACACCGGGCTGTTCCAGCCCGGATTCAGCTGTTGCCCAGGCTCTCCTTGACCGTGTCGAGGAGTTCGGTCATCCGGTCGCCTTCGTACGCGATGGCGCTGATCTCTTCGAAGCACTCCTGGTAGCGAGCCGAGAGCCCCAGGTCGTCACGGCTGGAGAGACCCCCCGCAGGGCCCTCCAGGTAGAGAAGATCGTCGTCGTCCTTGAATCCGAGCAGGATGAAGGGCGTGGTGACGCTGAAGTGAGCCCCCGCGGAGAGTGGCAACACGCGGACGGTGGCCCTGGGGTGTTCTGCCAGCGATTTGATGTGGTCGAGCTGCCGCCGCATCACCGCGGGACCGCCGACTTCCCGCCGCAGGGCTGCCTCATCGAGGACGACGTCGACCTTGGGTCCCTGGTCGCTGTCGAAGAACCGCTCTTGCCGGGTGAGGCGTAGATCGACTTGTGGTCGCACCTGCGACTCGCGTGCCGTGACGGACAGGAGCGCCGTGGCGTAGTCCTCCGTCTGGACGAGGCCGGGAAGGATGACAGGGTTGTACACGCGGACCAGGTCCGCCGAGCCCTCGTATCCCAGGTACAAGGCGTACTGAGCTGACACCACCTCGCTGTACTGGGCCCACCACGACAGCCCTTTCGAGCCGCGGGCCGCCTCTTCCAGTTCTGCGACCAGGGCTGGTTCCGTGGTGTCGTACAACTGGAGCAGTGCCCGAAGATCGGTTACACCGAGGCTGACAGCTCCCGCTTCGATCCTGATCAGCTTGGAAAGCGACCATTCGAGGCGTTTTGCGGCATCCCGCTGGGTCAGTCCAGCCTGTTCGCGGGCTTTGCGCAGCTCGATTCGGAGCCTGCGTCGATTCAGGCTCGGATCGATATCTCTCGCCATGGTGCTCCCTGCCACATGTCGTCGTTGACTGGTCAGGCCGCCACCGTCGAACAGTAACTCTCAATTAGAGTAGGTTAGTTCGACCGCGGCGGCCAGCGGTGGTCAGTATGACATGTGTCTATTTGGGCTAGGTCGCATGGGTAGCTCGAATGCATGTATAACGCTCGAAAGTGCTACATAAAGGCGCGAGAGAGTGATAGGAAAGTAGTTCGCGTGACGCGGCAGCAGCAGTGGGATTTTCGGTTGCACTCCGTGTTCAGCGAAAAATTTCACAAGCGAGCCTCGTGGTGCGGCCTCGATGGGCGACAGCCGTCTCTGCCGCCACGTGCGTCGTTGGCGCTCGGCATGTTGACGCTCGCCGTCGGCCGCTGAGCCATCAGCCCTATGCCAAGATCAGCGAGATCCCGTACGCCACAGCCGCCGCGCACGCCGCGAAGCAGACGTAGGCGCCGGTCACCGCGAGCGTGGCCGAGCCGCCCTGGGCCGTGGCCTTCTCCTGGCGGGACAGGCCCGCGACGCCGAGGGTGAACAGGGCCACGAGGGCCACGGTGACCACGAGGCTGACGCCGAAGACGGAGCCGAGTGCCGCCCAGTCGATGTGCATGCTGGTGATTCCTTCGTTGCCGGGTGGGCGGGGATCAGAGAGCGGGGGCGGCGGTCGACGGGGCGGCCGGGTCGGCCGTGGGCGCCGGGATCGTGGCCGTCAGGTCGTCGGTCACCGGGCCCGCCGGGGGCGGCGTCACGGCGGCGATCGCGGTGGTCACCACGCCGGCTGGCTCGTCGACGGCGTTGACGTTGCTGTGGTCGACGACCTCGCGGCGGGACAGCTTCCAGATGGCCGCGCTGGAGGCGATCAGGAAGACGGCGACGACCGCCGTGCCCCAGTCGCCGAGGTCGGTGACGGACTCGGCGAGCGCGCCCACCAAGGCCGCGGCCGGCAGGGTCAGGCCCCAGGCGACGAACATGCGGGTCGCCGTCGACCAGCGGACCACGCCGCCCTTGCGGCCGAGGCCCGCGCCCATCACCGAACCGGAGACGACGTGCGTGGTGGAGAGGGAGAAGCCGAGGTGCGAGGAGGCCAGGATGGCGATGGCCGCGCTGGTCTGGGCGGCGAAGCCCTGCTGCGGCTGAAGCTCGGTCAGGCCCTTGCCCATGGTGCGGATGATGCGCCAGCCGCCGAGGTAGGTGCCGAGCGCGATGGCGAGACCGGCGGAGAGGATGACCCAGGTGGGCGGGTCGGAGTCGGGGGCGACGGCGCCGCCGGCGACCAGAGCGAGGGTGATGATGCCCATCGTCTTCTGCGCGTCGTTCGTACCGTGGGCCAGCGAGACCAGTCCGGCGGAGGCGATCTGACCGGCGCGGTAGCCCTTCGCGGCGGCCTTGCCGTCGGCCTTCCTGCCGAGCCGGTAGGAGAGGCGGGTCGCGAGCAGCGCCGCGACGCCGGCCACGATCGGGGCGGCCACCGCCGGGAGCAGCACCTTGGTGACGAGCGCGTCGCCGTGCACCGCACCGGCGCCGGCCGACGCGATGGTGGCACCGATCAGCCCGCCCATGAGGGCGTGCGAGGAACTGGACGGCAGCCCTACGAGCCAGGTCACCAGGTTCCACAGGATCGCGCCGACCAGCGCGGCGAAGATGACCTCGGGACGGATGCCGGTCTCGTCGACGAGACCTTTGGAGATCGTGTTGGCGACCTCCACGGAGAGGAAGGCGCCCACCAGGTTGAGCGCGGCGGACATCGCCACCGCCACCTTGGGCTTGAGCGCACCGGTCGAGATGGTCGTGGCCATCGCGTTGGCGGTGTCGTGGAAACCGTTCGTAAAATCGAACGCGAGAGCGGTCACGACCACAATCGCGAGGATCAGCGAGAAGTTTTCCATTTACCCAGGCAATCGTTCGAAGTCATCGGCCGGTTGAACGTAGGTAACCTGAATGAACGGAAAGTGAACTGAGGGGGGCTTGGTGGTGTATGAAACGAGGGGTCGCCGTTCCGATCGGCATCGGCGACCCCGGCGAGCCGTGCGCCCCTTGGCTCAGTAGCCCCGGGCGAACCTCTTCAGCTGGGTCTGGGACCCGTTGAAGAGATTCTGATCACCCGGCAGGCTGCCGCTGTTGTCGTACTGCCAGAAGGTCCAGTACGACCAACCCGTCGGCAGCGATCCCGTGTCCCCCGAGCCGTGACGGGCGATCCACAGCGGGTTCGCGGCGAGCGCGCCGCTGCCACCGGTGCACAGGTTCCACCAGTGCGCGGTCGTGTAGATCACCGGCCGCCGCCCGGTGAGCCGCCGCACCTCGTCGCTGAACGCCTTGACCCAGCCGATCATGCTCGCCTTGCTCAGCCCGTAGCACTTCTTCTTCGAGTCGTACGGGTTGTACTCGATGTCGAGCGCGGGCGGCAGCGTCCTGCCGTCCGCCGTCCAGGCGCCGCCGTGCCGCACGAAGTACGCCGCCTGCGCCTTGCCCGAGGACTTGTTCGGCAGCGCGAAGTGGTACGCGCCGCGGAGGATGCCGGCGCCGCGGGCGCCGTCGTACTGCTGGTCGAAGTAAGGGTTCTGATAGGTCGTCGACTCGGTCGCCTTGATGTAGACGAACTTGGCGCCCTTGGCCTTCGCGCTCGACCAGTTGACGTTCTTCTGGTGCGAGGAGACGTCGTGCCCCTTCGGCAGGCTCGCGGCGGAGGCGGGAACCTCGGCGAGCAGGGTGCCGCCGACGGCCAGCGCCGCCACACAGGCCGCGATCAGGCGGCTGCGGCGGCGGATGGGTGCGCGAAGTGGTGCGCGGAGCGGTGTGTGGATCGGCGCGTGAAAGGGCGCGCGGAATGATGCGTGGATCGGCGCACGGAAGGGCGCGCGGAGCGGTGCGTGGGCACGGGCCATATTTCCCCCCGGAATGGCGACGTGTGGACAAAACACCCGGAGAGTACTGGAAGATCCCCGTGCGCTCGGCGCTCCCCGGCCAAGCGCGACACGGAAGAGGTATGTCCGCATAGGCGATCTTCCGGTGGTGCGGGTTCCGCCCTAAAGTGCCCCGACCCGGCGGCGGTCGAGGGGTGCGGCTGGCAGGATCGCGCCATGGCTGAGCAGAGGCGGGACGGGCGGGGCGGTCGGGACGAACGCGGCGGCGCACAGGGAGTGCCGGAGGCGTGGGGGAGAGCCGTGCACGCCGACGAGGCCGAGGCCTGGGAGACCCTTGTCGCGACGGCCCGCCGCACGGTGTCCGAGGGCCTGGTCGTCGGCACCTCCGGCAACGTCTCGGTGCGCGTCGGCGACACCGTGCTGGTCACCCCGTCGGGCGTGCCCTACGACCGGCTGGCGCCGGACGACGTGACCGGCGTCGACCTCGAAGGCCGGCAGGTCCTCGGCACCCTGATCCCGACCAGCGAACTGCCGATGCACCTCGCCGTGTACCGCACGACCGACGCGCACGCCGTCGTCCACACGCACGCCGTGCACGCGACGGCCGTCTCGACGCTCGTCCCCGAACTCCCGGTGATCCACTACATGGCCGCGGCTCTCGGCGGACCGGTCCGAGTCGCCCCTTATGCGGCATACGGCACCGACGAGTTGGCCGAGAACATGCTCCGCGCCCTCACCGACCGCTCCGGCTGCCTCCTCCAGAACCACGGCACGGTCACCCACGGCGCCACCCTCGACCAGGCCTACGACCGCACGGCCCAACTGGAGTGGATGTGCCGCCTGTGGCTGACGGCGTCCTCGGTACCGGGCCTGTCGCCCACGCTCCTCACGGGGGAGCAGTTGGCGGAGGTGGGGGAGAAGTTGCGGGGGTATGGGCAGCGGGGGTGAGGCGGGGTCGGGGGAGGGCGCGGGGTTGAGGTGTGGGAGGCGGGGCTGAGGCCGAGGGGGAGGTGCCTTGCGGGAGAGCTCGCCCGGCAGGAGTGAGGCCGGCCCGCAAGAGATGTCACCCGTCCCTCCCTCCGGCTGGCCGGTGACCGACTCCGCCAGGACACTGGACGGGTGCGCACAGTCAAAGCGACGGCCGCTGCCGTCACCGTAGCCCTGGCCGCCGGCGCAGCCTCCGTCGCGGCCGGCCGGTTCGCGAGCGACGCCGCGCTCAAGGCGCCGCCGGGCAGACCGCTGCCCACCGAACCCCGGCTCACCGTGCACGCCACGGCGGCCGGCCAGATCGCCCTCACCCGCGCCCTGGCCTCCCTGCGCCCCGGCACCTACGGCCTGGCCGGCGACGGCAGCCACGCGGTCGTCGGGCCCGTCCTCGACAGCGCCACCCACTCCGCCGACACCGTCGTACGCCGCCTCGAACGCGTCACGCACGGCACCCTGGAACCCGGCGACAAGGTCTGGCTCACCCCGAACGTGCACGTCGGCGACCCCGGCACCGCCCTCGGCCTCGACCAC
Organism: Streptomyces sp. NPDC001002; assembly: GCF_053599215.1. Lineage (NCBI taxonomy): Bacteria > Bacillati > Actinomycetota > Actinomycetes > Kitasatosporales > Streptomycetaceae > Streptomyces > Streptomyces sp. NPDC001002. The sequence goes on from NZ_JBSFLV010000055.1 coordinate 19,808, forward strand.
ACCGACGTCGAGGTCACCGGCGAACTCGGCGCGTTGCCCGCCTGGTTCGTGCCCGGCGTGCGGGACACCTGGGTGATCACGGTGCACGGCCTCGGGGCGACCCGCGAACACCCCATGAACGTCATGGAGTTCCTGCACCGCCAGCAGTTCCCGGTCCTCGACCTCGCCTACCGCGGCGACCCCGGCGCACCCCGCTCCCCGGACGGCCTCAACCACCTCGGCGAGACCGAGTGGCGCGACCTGGACGCGGCGATCCGGCACGCCGTGCGCCAGGGCGCGTCGAAGGTCGTCCTGTACGGCTGGTCCACCGGCGCCACCATGGCCCTGCGCGCGGTCGCGCACTCCGGCCTGCGCGACCGTGTCTCCGGGCTCGTCCTGGACTCCCCGGTGCTCAACTGGCCGGCCACGCTGCGCGCCCTCGCCTCGGCCCGCCACACACCGGGCGCCCTGCTGCCGCTCGCGGTCCGCGCCGCCCAGGGCCGCACCGGCCTGCGGGGCGACCCCACCGCCGAGACCGCCGACGCCGCGCAGCTCACCGTCCCGACCCTGATCCTGCACGGCCCGGACGACACCCTGGCCCCCTGGTCCCACTCCCGCCGCCTCGCCGACGCCCGCCCCGACCTGGTCACCCTCCATCCGGTCCACCAGGCCCCCCACGCAGCCATGTGGAACGCCGACCCGGCGACCTACGAGGAGACCCTGCGCCGATTCCTTACGCCGCTGATGTGACGACCGGTCCCGGCGGGGCCGGCCGACGTCTGCTCTCCTCGGCCGTGTCACCCCGCTCACAGCGACCGCCTCACCCCGGTCCCGGTCATTCCGTTTAAGGCCGTACCACTGGCCGGTTCTCGGCCCTGAGGGGCTCGCCGGACCCCGTGCCTTGGCCATCCCCGTCGCCCGCGGTGACATTCCGTTTGGGTTTTCCGACCGTCAACCGGAAGACTGCACCCGTGACGTCCCGTATCCCGCGCGACTCCAGGCTTCGACTCGTCCGCCCCCGACCCCTGGCCGCCGCCCCCCGAGCTGTGAACCAGCGGCCCACGCGCCGCCCCGCGCCCCGCCCCCCGGAGGGCACACCGGCCCCCGCCGAGCTGGCCAGAATGGCTCGCTCAGGTCTGGCCGCCGCGGCCCGCCTGGCCCGCTGGGCCGACACCGCCCTCGGACCGGGCAACGACAGTGGCACCGCCGACGGCAAGGCCACGCTCTCCGAGTCCACCGCCGAACGCGCGGCCGAGGAACTGGGCCTGACCGTGCACCAGGTCCGCGCCGACTGGGACACCGCCCGCCTCGCCGGCCTCGTCGAGGTGCACGGCGACAGCGCGCGCCCCGGCTGGCGACTGCGCGCCTGGGACCGCGACGACAGCGCCGTACTGCGCGGCTGGGTCGCCCTCTTCGACGCCTGGTCGCTCGCCCACCCGGAAGCCCCGGAACACGAGCCCGCCGCCGTCGCCGAGGTCGTCTCGGCGATGCCCCAGGTGCTCTCCTTCCTCCAGCTCTCCGCCGGCCCCGTCCCGATGGACCAGCTCCTCGACCTCCTGGAGCAGCGGGTCACCGAACTGCGCACCGAACGCTGCGAGATCCCGTACGGGCCGCAGCGCGAGCCGGTCGAGCAGCCGACGTCGACGGGCGTCGAGGCCCCGGCGGCCCCCGCCTCCGCCCCCGCGGACTCCACCGCTCCGGCGGCCCCGGCGAACTCCACGGGTCTTGCGGCTCCTTCGGACCTTGCGGCTCCTTCCGGCCTCGCGGCCCCGGCGGATTCCGTGGCACCGGCGGACTCCACGGACCTCGCGGCTGCGGAGAATGCCCCCGCCCCGGTGGGCCTCGCTGCTCCGGTGAACCCCGCTGCCCCTGCGGGCCCCGCGGCTCCCTCCGGCCCGGCGATCCCCGCAGCCCTGGCCGACTCCGCCGCCCCGGCAGGCTCCGCAACGTCTACCGGCAGCGCAGCCGCCACCCCGGCCGACGTCTCCACCGATATCCAGGCCGACGCATCGACCGGCACCGGCGCCTCCACCGACACTCCGGCCGACGCATCGACCGGCACCGGCACCTCCGCCGGCACTCCGGCCGACGCATCGACCGGCACCGGCACCTCCACCGACACCCCCCTCGCCCCCCTCCTCGACTGGGCCCTGCACGCGCTCGCCTCCGTCGGGGCGCTCACCTACGGGACCGGGCAGGCCACGCTCACCCCGCTCGGCAGCTGGGCGGTGTGGGTCAAGCTGGAGCAGATCTGCGTCGCCGCGCAGAGCCCCGCCGGCAACATCGAGGTCGCCGCCGAGGAGATGCTCCGCGGCTGTGCCCAGCTGCGGCCCAACGCGGCCCGCGCCGAGTACCGCGCCTGGCTCGCCGCCCGCCCCGTCGGCAGCGCCGTCACCGAGCTGCTCGGTGCCGCCCGCGGCGACGACGCCCTGCTGCGCGGCCTCGCCTTCGAGGCGATCCGGGTGGTCGGCGCCCCCGCCGAACCCGACGTCCGCTCCGTGGCCGACGAGCCGACCCTGCGCCCCTACGCCCTGCTGTGGCTCGCCGAGCACGACGGCATCGACCCCGAGGACGCCCACGAGGTGCTCACCCGCGAAGAGGCCACCTGGCTGTGGGTCGACACCGCCGCCGCCGTCGCCGACCACGGCGAGGCCCCGATGCTGGTGCGCCACCTGGAGTCCGCGGTGCAGCCGACCGTCCCCATGCTCCTCGACGAGGTACGCGCCGTCGGCCACCCCCGCACCGTGCAGGTCCTGGTCGCCCTCGCCGCCGCCCACCCCGACCCCGCACTGGCCAAGGCGGTGCGCCGGGCCGCCTTCCAGGTCCACACCGGGGGCAACTAGACCCGGCAAGGAGGGAGCGCTCAGGCCGGTATCTCAGGGGCGTACGTGCCGAAGCTCCAGATGTTGCCCTCGGCGTCACGGGCCATGTAGTCCCGGGAGCCGTAGTCCTGGTCCGTCGGGGGCATCAGGATCTCCACGCCGTGGTCCACGGCCCGCTGGTGGTGTACGTCGACGTCGTCCACGACGACGTACACCCCGCACGGGCCCGCGTCCTTCATCGCCGCGTCGAAGACACCACCGCGGCCCTTGGAACCGACCATCACCACCCCGTTGCCCTGCGCCAGCTCGGCGTGCAGCACCGTGCCGTCCTCACCCTCGTACACCGACAGCTCGGTGAAGCCGAGGGCCTGCGTGAGCTGCTTGATCGCCGCCTTCGCGTCGACGTACAACAGCGTCGGGTACATGCTCGGACGTCCGCCGCTCGTGCCTGCCATGCCGAACCCCCATCGTGATCACCGCCGGAAACCGTGGAACCGGCCGGCCACGACCCAGTCTCGCAGCGACCACTGACAACGGCCCCGGAAAGGGAGAACACCGGCAAAAGGGAGAACGCCGACTCGACGGAGCACGCGCCTCAGCGGAACGTGTTGCACCGCGCCATGTCCCCGCTCCGGTACCCCTCGTCGAACCACTGCTGCCGCTGCCGCGCCGACCCGTGCGTCCACGTCTCCGGCGTCACCCGCCCCTGGAACCGCTCCTGGATCCGGTCGTCGCCCACGGCCGCCGCCGCGTCCAGCCCGTCCCGGATGTCCGCGTCGGTGAGGCTGGTGATCAGCGGCCGCCCGGTCGACTCGTCCTTGGTCGTGGTCGCGTGGTGCGCCCACACCCCGGCGTAGCAGTCGGCCTGCAGCTCCACCTTCACCGCGTTGCTGTTCGCACCCGTCCGCCCGTCCTGCGACCGGCTCAGCGTGCCCATCAGGTCCTGGACGTGGTGCCCGTACTCGTGCGCGACCACGTACGCCTGCGTGAACGCCCCGCCGCTCGCGCCGAACTTCGACCGCAATTCGTCGAAGAACCCCAGGTCCAGATAGACCTTCCGGTCACCGGGGCAGTAGAAGGGCCCCACCGCGCTGGTCGCCGTACCGCACGCCGTCCCGATCTGCTGGCTGAAGAAGACCGTGGGGGACCGCGTGTATCTGGCGCTGCGCCGGGCGAACTCCTGGTCCCAGAAGTCCTGCACGCTGTTGACCACCGCCACCATCCGGCAGTCGTCCTTGGTGTTCGCGTCCTGCCCGGTACGGCAGGTCTGCTGGACCTGCGCGAGCGAGGAGGCCGTCGCCGCGGGCTGGTCGGAGCCGGAGGAGAGCCCGAGGTTGTCGGGACCGACCCCGAAGAAGAGCCCGAGGAGCAGCGCGATCAGACCGGCGAGCCCGCCGCCCACGGTCGCCCGGCCGCCCGGGATCCGGCTGCCGCGCACGTCCTGCACCTCGGAGGTGTCCAGCTGGGCGTCGTCGTCGAACTGCACGGGGGCACCACCCTCTGCGTACGTCGTCCCCCTGCCGCCATCCTCGCCCGCCCCCTCGCGCCCGGCGCCGGACCCGCGGCCGAACGGGCGACGCGTCCCGGACACGTGCCGTACGTCACGCGTGCGTGCCGCTCGTCGCCGCCACCCTGCGCGGATGCCGACGAGCCGCGGGGAAAGCGGCCCGAACACGCGCACGCAGAAAAAGTGCTTGCACGGCCCCGTTAGACTTGTCTCATGGCCATTCTCCTCGCGCACTAGACGGCGGGAACGTCCTCAGCCGTCCACCGTCAACCTCTTCCCGCCCTGGAGTCTGTCCGTGATCTCCGCCTCCGGTATCGAGCTGCGAGCCGGTGCCCGCGTCCTCATCGAGTCCGCCACCTTCCGTATCGCCAAGGGCGACCGCATCGGTCTGGTCGGGCGCAACGGCGCCGGCAAGACCACGCTGACCAAGGTCCTGGCAGGCGAGGGCACCCCCGCCGGAGGCACCGTCACCCGCTCCGGCGAGGTCGGCTACCTCCCCCAGGACCCCCGCACCGGTGACCTGGACGTGCTGGCCCGCGACCGCATCCTCTCCGCCCGCGGCCTGGACACCCTGATCCGCAAGATGCGGGAGAACGAACAGCGCATCGCCAACGGCAGCGGCGCCACCCGCGAGAAGGCCCTGCGCCAGTACGAGCGCCAGGAGACGGAGTTCCTCACCAAGGGCGGCTACTCCGCCGAGGCCGAGGCCGCCACCATCGCCGCCGCGCTGAACCTGCCCGACCGGGTGCTCGGCCAGCCGCTCCATACGCTCTCCGGTGGTCAGCGCCGCCGTATCGAGCTGGCCCGCATCCTGTTCTCGGACGCGGACACGCTCCTGCTCGACGAGCCCACGAACCACCTCGACGCCGACTCGATCGTCTGGCTCCGCGACTACCTGAAGACGTACCGCGGCGGCTTCATCGTGATCTCCCACGACGCCGACCTCGTGGAGACCGTCGTCAACAAGGTGTTCTATCTGGACGCCAACCGCGCCCAGATCGACGTCTACAACATGGGCTGGAAGCTCTACCAGCAGCAGCGCGAGGCCGACGAGAAGCGCCGCAAGCGCGAGCGGCAGAACGCCGAGAAGAAGGCCGCCGCCCTGCACTCGCAGGCCGACAAGATGCGTGCCAAGGCCACCAAGACGGTCGCCGCGCAGAACATGGCCAAGCGCGCCGACCGGCTGCTCGCCGGGCTGGAAGCCGTGCGCGTCTCCGACAAGGTCGCCAAGCTGCGCTTCCCGGAGCCCTCGCCCTGCGGCAAGACCCCGCTCATGGCGGAGGGCCTGTCGAAGTCCTACGGCTCCCTGGAGATCTTCACCGACGTCGACCTGGCCATCGACAAGGGCTCGCGCGTCGTCATCCTCGGCCTGAACGGCGCCGGCAAGACGACCCTCCTGAAGCTCCTCGGCGGTGTCGAGGAACCGGACACCGGCGAGGTCATCAAGGGGCACGGCCTCAAGCTCGGCTACTACGCGCAGGAGCACGAGACCCTCGACCCGGAGCGCACGGTCCTGGAGAACATGCGCTCCGCCGCCCCTGACCTGGACCTGGTCGAGGTCCGTAAGACGCTCGGCTCGTTCCTGTTCTCCGGAGACGACGTCGACAAGCCCGCCGGGGTCCTCTCCGGCGGCGAGAAGACCCGCCTCGCCCTCGCCACCCTGGTCGTGTCCGCGGCGAACGTCCTGCTCCTGGACGAGCCGACGAACAACCTCGACCTGGCCAGCCGCGCGGAGATCCTCGGGGCACTGAGCACCTACAAGGGCGCCGTCGTCCTCGTCACCCACGACGAGGGCGCGGTCGAGGCGCTGCAGCCGGAGCGGATCATCCTGCTGCCGGACGGCGTCGAGGACCTGTGGGGTGCCGATTACGCGGACCTGGTCGCCCTGGCCTGATCGCGGCGGCTTGATCGAACCGGCTTCGCGGAGGCGTGATCCACTGCGTATGGATCATTCGGCCGACCGGTGATCCACCATCTGTGTGAGATCTCCTCGTACCGAAGTGTGTCCTACATCGATTTTCCGGCCGAGTCCTTTATCGACAAGGGCTCGGCCGTCGCGCGTCTCTGACCTGGCACTTCGCGAAATAACCCGTTCGGCGGAACGAACGCCTCTGTGTGGAATCACAGATTCCCCTTGTGTGGACGTACTCCTGTCGTCAAAACCCTGTCTCACGGACCTTGCCGAATGGGTGGCCATGAAGCCCGGGAGGGGTGATCATGAGGAGACCAGAGCGCACTTCCCATGAGGAGGCACGGGTGGCCGAGACTCTGAAGAAGGGCAGCCGGGTAACCGGCGCCGCGCGCGACAAGCTCGCGGCAGACCTGAAGAAGAAGTACGACTCCGGTGCGAGCATTCGGGCGCTGGCCGAAGAGACCGGCCGCTCGTATGGCTTCGTGCACCGGATGCTCAGTGAGTCGGGCGTCACGCTTCGTGGGCGTGGCGGAGCGACACGAGGCAAAAAAGCCGCCGCGTCCTGACTCCGGGCGGTCCATCGCTTCGATGGTGGCCACCCGGTCGGTCGGCTGACCGACCGGGTGGTTACTGTGCAGTCACTTAGCTAGTAGTTTGCTCTGTTGACCGCACTCATCGGAGGCACGCATGGCTTCGCCCGCCCAGGACCTCGGTCCGGTACTCGACAAGGACGGCGTACGGCTCACCGTCGACGACGCGATCGCCACGGTGACGCTGACCAACCCGGCCAAGCGCAACGCGCAGAGCCCCGCCCTGTGGCGGACGCTCGCCGAGGCCGGACGGCAGCTGCCGGGGTCGGTCCGGGTCGTGGTGCTGCGTGCCGAGGGCCGTTCCTTCTCCGCCGGCCTCGACCGGCAGATGTTCACGCCCGAAGGCATCGAGGGCGAGCCGACGTTCGTCGACCTCGCGCGCAGTGCCGACGGCGAACTCGACGCGAGCATCGCCGAGTTCCAGGAAGGCTTCACCTGGTGGCGGCGGAGCGACATCATCTCCATCGCCGCCGTGCAGGGCCATGCCATCGGCGCGGGCTTCCAGCTCGCCCTCGCCTGTGATCTGCGCGTCGTCGCGGACGACGTGCAGTTCGCCATGCGCGAGACCAGCCTCGGCCTGGTGCCCGACCTGACCGGCACGCACCCGCTGCTCAGCCTCGTCGGCTACGCCCGCGCGCTGGAGATCTGCGCGACCGGACGGGCCGTGCTGGCCGAGGAGTCCGTCAATATCGGCCTCGCCAACCTCGCCGTGCCCGGCGACCAGCTCGACGCCGCCGTCAAGGACCTGGCGTCCGCCCTCCTGGCCGCTCCCCGCGACGCCGTCATCGAGACCAAGGCCCTGCTGCGCGGAGCGCACGGCCGGTCCTACGACGACCAGCGCGCCGCCGAGCGGGCCGCACAGGCACGCCGACTGCGGGACCTCGCCGGCCTCGGCGAATAGCCGGGGACGGGGCTCAGGCCGCCGTCACCAGTACCGCCACCGTCGGGCGATCGGGCAGCGCCCCGGACACCGCCGCACGGACCTCCAGGGCCACCTCCAGCGCCCGGCGGTCCGTGTGCACGGCGATCTCCACGCGCACGTGGCGGTGGGCCAGCGCCCCTTCCTCCTGCCGCTCCTCGATGTGCACCGCCCGGCCCAGGCCACGGGTCAGCCGGACCACGCCCGCGACGGCCAGGGCGGCCGCGGCCACGCGTTCCTCGTCCGCGCCCGAGGGTTCCGGAGCCGCCGGCACGGACGGCTCCAGTGCGGGCGCGGGCTCCGGCTCCTCGTCCAGCAGGGCCGTGACCCGCAGATCCACCTCCACGACCGTCATGCCGAGCCGCTCGGTCGCCGCGACCGTCAACGCCGCCCGCAGCCGGTCCGCCGTCGTCGGCAGCGCCTCGGCCGCCGTGGCCGCGAACTCCGCCGTCACCCGCAGCGGACCGGGCGGCAGCGCGCTCGGCGGCGACGGTACGGAACTGTCGTACGCCTGATCCGGATCGGCGAGCGCGATCCGCAGCCCCTCCAGGCGCACCCCGCGCAGTCCTCCGGCCGCGTGTCGCAGCACCGCGTCGGCCGCCTCCTCCGTGATCCACGCGCCGTCGCGCGGGCCGCCCAGGGGCAGCAACCTGCCCAGCCCGAGCCGATGCCGTACCGCGTGCGCCCACTGATCCGCCGTCATTGCCCCAGCCTGCCGCATCCCCGGGGCGCGGTGGGGCAACCCCACATACGGTGGTTCAAGGACGATGACCGGAAGGGACGTACGGCCATGACCGACATGACGGAGCAGGCCCGGGTGCAGGCCGGGGAGAACTCGGGGCAGGTGCAGACCCGCAAGCCCACCAAGCGCGGTGGCGGGGATCCGGGGTCGCGCGGGCGGACGACCATCGCCGACGGCGTGGTGGAGAAGATCGCCGGGCTCGCCGCGCGGGACGTCCTGGGCGTCCACGCGATGGGCAGCGGGCTCAGCCGCACCTTCGGAGCGGTGCGCGACCGGGTGCCCGGTGGTTCCAAATCGGTGAGCCGCGGGGTGAAGGCCGAGGTCGGCGAGGTGCAGACCGCGCTCGACCTGGAGATCGTCGTCGAGTACGGCGTGTCGATCGCCGATGTCGCACGGGCCGTGCGGGAGAACGTGGTCGCCGCGGTGGAGCGGATGACCGGCCTCGAAGTCGTCGAGGTCAACATCGCCGTGAGCGACGTGAAGCTGCCGGACGAAGAGGACGACGAGCCGGAACCCCGGATCCAGTGACGGGGGCGGATGAGCGGAGGAGAACACCATGAGCATGGCCGTGGTGGGCATGATCGCCGGGATGGCACTGGGATTCGCCGGGTACTTCGGCGGTTTCGGGGCCTTCCTCCTGGTGGCCGCCCTGGGCGCGATCGGGTTCGTCGTCGGCCGGTTCCTGGAGGGGGACCTGGAGCTCGGGGACTTCTTCCGCACGCGTGACGACCGGCGGCGGTGACGTCCATGAGCGCGGGGACCGAGTCCGCCGGCAGCGGACGGGCGGCCGTCCCGCCCGGTGAGCGTGGGTCGACCCGGATCGCCGACCGGGTGGTCTCGAAGATCGCCGCCCAGGCGGCCCGCGAGGCCCTCGGCCCGCTGCCGCCCGACGCCGTGTCCCCGCACGCCACCGTCGTGGTCCGGCAGAACGTCGCCCACGTACGCGTGCACGTCGAACTCGACTATCCGAGCGACATCGGGACCCGGTGCGCGGATGTGCGTCACAACGTGGTCGAGCGGGTAGTCGCGTTGGTGGACATGGAGGTGCCCGAGGTCGCCGTGCACGTGGAACGGCTGCATCCGACATCTCTGCACGGCGTGGGACAGGGGAGGACGCGATGAGCGAGCCCCAGGGCTCCGAGGGCGAAGGCACCACACAGCGACTGCCGGTGATCGAGAAGGCACCCGGCACCGAAGGCGACGGTTCGGCGGCCGAGCACTGGCCCCCACCCCTGCCCGACGGCGAGGACACGGGCAAGGAGGTCGACGCCAAGGGCGGCGGACAGGGCCGCTTCTGGTCGCCGCGGCGCGTCCCCGCGACCCTCGTCGCCCTGCTCCTCCTCGCCGTGACCGGCCTCTTCCTCTACGACATCGCGGCCGTCCGCGCGGACCGGCCCGCCATGCACTGGCGCCGCGAACTCGCCCGCCAGCTCGCCGAACGCCCCCTGGACGACACCGCGGTGCTCGTCGGCGCGGGCGTCGCCACGGCCCTCGGCCTCTGGCTGATCGTCCTCGCCACCACGCCCGGCCTGCGCGCCGTCCTGCCGATGCGCCGAGCCCACACCGACGTGAGCGCCGGACTGCACCGGAACGCCGCCGCCCTGGTGCTGCGCGACCGCGCCATGGAGGTCTCCGGCGTCCAGTCGGCACGCGTGCGTGTGCGCCGCAGCCGCGCCGATGTGTACGCCGTCTCGCACTTCCGCGAACTGGACGACGTGCACGACGACCTGGACACCGCCCTCGACGAGGCGGTCAAGGGCCTTGGGCTGGCCCGCACGCCGCTCCTGTCGGTGCATGTCAGGCGCCCCGGGAAGAAGGGATGACCGCGATGCTCAGGATCGTCAACCGCGTACTCGTCGGCCTGGTCGGTCTCGTCCTGGTCGTCCTCGGCGGCTCCGTGCTCGCCGTCGGACTGGGCGTGAAGCCGCCGTCCTGGTGGATCCACGACGGCCGGCACGACGTGCTGCTCAGCGACGCCGACCGCACCCGGTGGCGGGACTCCGGCTGGTGGTGGCCGACCGTCATCGCCGTACTCGCCGTCCTCGTCCTGCTGGCCCTGTGGTGGATCACCGCCAACCTGCGCCGCCACCGGCTCGCCGAGGTCCTCGTCGACACCGGCGACGGCGAGGGCGCGCTGCTGCGGGGCCGGGCCCTGGAGGGCGTGCTCGCGGGCGACGCGGGCGCCCCGGACGGTGTCGCCCACGCCAACGTCCACCTCACCGGCACCCGGACGGCGCCCCAGGCCCGCGTACAGCTCCTGCTGGAGCCGCACGTGGACCCGGCGACGGCCCTCCACCACCTCACGGACGAGGCCCTGACCCACGCCCGCAACTCGGCCGGCCTGGCGAAACTCCCGGCCGAGGTCCGCCTCAGCGCGGTCAAGCACCGGGCGGAACGGGTCAGTTGACCCAGCGTCAGGCATGCGGCACTCAGAACGTCAGGCATGCGGCACTCAGAAGCCGTGCCGCATGCCCCCGTCCACCGGCAGCATGACGCCGGTCAGATAGGAAGCGGCCGGCGACAGGAAGAACGCGGCGGCCCGCCCGAACTCCTCCGGCCGCCCGTACCGGCGCAGCGGGATGCGCGACTCGTTGGCGGCCCTGGTCGCCGCCGGGTCCGCCGACAGGCCGTCCAGCTCGCGTACGCGGTCCGTGTCGATGCGGGCCGGCAGCAGCCCCACGACCCGGATGCCCCGCGGCCCCAGCTCGTCCGCGAGGGACTTCGCGAAACCGGCGAGGCCAGGACGCAGCGCGTTGGAGATCGTCAGCCCCGGAATCGGCTCGTGCACCGACGTGGACAGTACGAACCCGATGACACCGCCCTCCGGCAGCTCCGCGGCGGCGGCCCGGGCCAGCCGGACCGCGCCCAGGAACACCGACTCGAACGCCGTCTGCCACTGCTCGTCCGTGGTGTCGGCGACGAAGCCGGCCGGCGGCCCGCCCACGCTGATGAGGATTCCGTCGAAGCGTCCGAACCGCTCCCGCGCGAACGCGACCAGCCGCTCCGCCGCGTCCGGCTCCGCGTTGTCGACGCCCACCCCGGCCGCGTCGGGCCCCAGTTCGGCCGCCGCGTCGGCGGCCCGCTTCTCGTCCCGCCCCGTGACGACCACCTTCGCGCCGTCCGCGACGAGCTCGCGCGCGGTCGCGTTGCCGAGGCCGCGGGTGGCCCCGGTGACGACGTACACCCGGTCCTTCAGTCCAAGATCCATGGCCCCTATCCTGCCTCCTCCGCTTCGCTCCCGAACAGGGCGACGGCGGTGCTCACCAGACCGATGTGGCTGAAGGCCTGCGGGAAGTTGCCGAGCAGGCGGCCGGAGGTGGGGTCGTACTCCTCGGCCAGCAGCCCCACGTCGTTGGCGAGCCCCACCAGCCGTTCGAACAGCTCCCGCGCCTCCTTCGTACGACCCGTCAGATGCAGCGCGTCCGCGAGCCAGAACGAGCACACCAGGAAGGTGCCCTCGCCGCCCGGCAGGCCGTCGACCGGCGACTCCTCGGCGCTGTAGCGGCGCATGAAGCCGTCGTGGCCCAGCTCCGCGCGGACCGCGTCCACGGTGCCGATCACGCGCGGGTCGTCGGGCGGCAGGAAGCCGACGCGGGGGATGAGCAGCAGCGAGGCGTCGAGCTCGGCCGAGCCGTAGTACTGGGTGAAGGTGTTCCGCGCGGGGTCGTAGCCCTTCTCGCACACCTCGCGGTGGACCTCGTCCCGCATCGCCCGCCAGCCGTCCAGGTCGCCGGGGAGCTCGGGGTTCTCCTCCAGCGTGCGCACGGCACGGTCGGCGGCCACCCACACCATCACCTTGGAGTGCACGAAGTGCTGCCGGCCGCCGCGCACCTCCCACAGCCCCTCGTCGGGCTGGCGCCACGCGGTCTCCAGGAACTCCATCAGGATGCGCTGGAGCGCCCACATGTGCGGCTTCGTGGCCAGACCCGCGTGCCGGGCCAGCCACAGCGAGTCCATCACCTCGCCGTACACGTCCAACTGCAGCTGGTCGACCGCCCCGTTGCCGATGCGTACGGGCGCCGAGCCGTCGAACCCGGACAGCCACGGCAGTTCGAACTCGGGCAGCCGGCGCTCGCCCGCCAGGCCGTACATGATCTGCAGGTCCGCCGGGTCGCCCGCGACCGCGCGCAGCAGCCACTTCCGCCAGGCCTCCGCCTCCTCCTGGTAGCCGGCCGACAGCAGCGCGCCGAGGGTGAGCGTGGAGTCGCGCAGCCAGCAGAAGCGGTAGTCCCAGTTGCGGACCCCGCCCAGTTCCTCGGGCAGGGACGTCGTAGGGGCGGCGACGATGCCACCGGTCGGCCGGTACGTCAGGGCCTTGAGGGTGATCAGGGAGCGCAGCACGATGTCCCGGTGGGGACCGTCGTAGCGGCAGCGGTCCGCCCAGGCCTGCCAGTCGGCGAGGCTGACGCGCAGCGCCTCGTACGGGTCGACCAGGTCCGGGCGGCGCTCGTGCGAGGGGTGCCAGGTGAGCACGAACGCGACCTTCTCGCCCTCCTCGACGGTGAACTCGGACAGGGTGCTGAAGTCCTCGCCCCAGGTCTTCACCGGGGGCTCGCTGCGCAGCCACGCCGAGTCCGGCCCGGCGACGGCCACCCGATGTCCGTGCACCTTGCGCACCCACGGCATGACGGAGCCGTAGTCGAAGCGCAGCCGCAGGGTGCTGCGCATGGTCACGCGTCCGCTGACGCCTTCGACGATGCGTACGAGGTCGGGGGCGTGGTCGCGCTGCGGCATCAGGTCGGTGACGCGGACTGTCCCCTCGGCGGTCTCCCATTCGGTGTCCAGGACGAGCGTCCCGGGACGGTAGGCGCGCCGGGCGCAGAGGCCGTCGGCGTCCTTGGGGGCGACGCGCCAGTGACCGTTGTCCTCGTCGCCGAGCAGTCTGGCGAAACAGGCGGCCGAGTCGAAGCGGGGCAGACACAGCCAGTCGACCGAGCCGTCCCTGCCGATGAGGGCGGCGGTCTGCTCGTCGCCGATGAGCGCGTAATCCTCGATACGGGGGTGCACGGGGTGCGAGTTCCCGGCCGGAGGGCCCGGCAATCAAGGCGGAGGGCCGGGGGAGTGACGAGGCCCGCGGCCGCACCGCGACGGTTCCTGCGGTTACACCGAGGAGGGTCCCGCGGTTACACCGAGGCGGGCTCCGCCTCCGGGACGCTCTCCTTGGCCGCCGCCTCCGCGCGGTCGCGGACCTCGCGGCGGACCAGGAACCACCAGCCCACCGGGACGGCCGCGGCGAACAGCCACCACTGGATCATGTACGCGTAGTTCAGCGGGGCGTCCTCGCTGCCCGGGTTCGAGATCTGCTCCGGGCTGCCGCCCTTCGGCTCGGGCCCGGTCTGCTGGATGTAGCCGCCGAGCACCACCTTGCCGAGCCGGCGGGCCTGTTCCTCGCTGTTGATCAGCATGATCTGGCGGTCCGGCAGGCCCTTGAGGTCCTTGATGCCGCTGGCCGCGGTCGTCTCGTCGGCCATCAGCCGCCCCTTGATGGTGACGTTGCCCTTGGGCGGTGCGGGCACCTTGGGGTAGGCGGTCTGGATTCCGTTCGCGGGGATCCAGCCGCGGTTGACCAGCAGCACCTTGCCGTCGGTGAGCACGAACGGGGTCAGGACGTGGAAGCCGACCTCGTCGTCGGAGTTGGTGCGCCGCCGCACGACGACCTCGTCGGCGGTGTCGAAGGTGCCGGTCGCGGTGACGGTGCGGTACTTCTCGTCGCGGGTCACCGCGTGGCCGGCGGTGGTCACCCGCTCGACGGGGACCGGATCGGCGTGCAGGGCGTGCGAGACGAGGTCGTTGCGGGCGGTGCGCATCTCGTAGCGGTGCATCTGCCAGATGCCCAGCCTGATCATCGTGGGGATCAGGAGCAGGGCGATCAGGGTGAGGATCACCCACTGCCGGGTCATCAGGAAGCGGTACACCCCACGACCGTACAACTCGGGCCGCGGGGTGCTTTCGCAGGGGGTGTGGTCAGACCTTGTCGACGATGCCGGCCCTCCCCTCGGCGCGGGCGCAGTGGCCGCCGCAGTACCAGTGGCCCTCGACCTCGACGCCCTGCCCGATGATCTGCACCCGGCAGTGCTCGCAGATCGGCGCCATGCGATGGATCGCACAGGAGAAGCAGTCGAAGACGTGGACCGCGCCCTGCGCGTGCACCTCGAAGGACATGCCGTAGTCATTGCCGCACACTTCACATCTCGCCATGCGCCACAGGGTGGGCCGTCACCGCCGCGCGGGCGAGCGGGCGGCGGGCGCGTCGCCCGGCAATCACCCGTCCGTACGGCTCACCCGTCGGCGTCCGCCACGTCCCGCAGCAGCTGTCCGAACGCCGCCTCGTCGACGACCGGTGTGCCGAACTGCCGGGCCTTGACCACCTTCGAGGTGCCCGAGTCCGGGTCGTTCGTCACGAGCAGGCTGGTCAGCCGGGACAGGCTCGTGGCGACGTGCAGCCCCGCCTCGACCGCGCGGTCCTCCAGCAGATCGCGCTCGATCGAGGTGTCCCCGGAGAACGCCACCCGCATGCCCTGCTTGAGCGGCTTGCCGTCCTCGTAGCGACCGGGATTGGGATACGGGCACGCCGGCCGCCTGCGCGCGGGCCGCCAACTCGTCGGCCGATAGTTGCCGTACCCGCCGCCACCCGCCTGCTGCCCGATCACCGCCGCGGGCCGGTCCGTCCACTCGGTCAGCGGCCGGCACTCGTGCAACGGCAGCGGTACGCCCTCCGCCGCCGCGGCCAGCAGGCTCGGCCGGAACGCCTCCGCCAGCACGCGCGCGTCGTCCAGCGCGTGGTGCGCCCGCCGCTGCACGACACCGAAGTGCGCGGCCAGCGTCGACAGCTTGTGGTTGGGCAGCGGCAGCCGCAGCTCCTTGGAGAGCACGATCGTGCACAGCCGCTGCCGCACCGGCGCCTCGCGCCGGGCACGCGCGTACTCCCGGGCGATCATCTGCCAGTCGAAGACCGCGTTGTGCGCGACGAGCACCCGGCCCTCCAGGCGGGTCGAGAACTCCTCGGCGATGTCCTCGAAGAGGGGCGCGCCCTCCAGCACGTCACTCGTCAGACCGTGGATCCACACCGGGCCCGGGTCGCGCTCCGGATTGACCAGCGTGTACCAGTGGTCCTCGACCTCGCCGCGCGCGTCCAGCCGGTAGACGGCCGCGGAGATTATCCGGTCGTCCCGGGCCAGGCCCGTGGTCTCCACGTCGACGACCGCGTACCCCTGGGGATACGCGGACGGCCACGAAGTGGGGGAGGACACTGCGGTCGTCTGGTCATCGAGCATGGTCCCTGAGGATACGGGCCGCGACTGACACTCCCGTCCGGCCCCCTGTCCGTCAGCTCCCGTGCCGGGCCCACGTGTTCGAGCACGGCCGGCGCCCCGAACGTCTGCGCACACGGCTATGGACCTTTTCGCCGCCCGGTGCAAGCGTGCTGCCCGCCCGGCGTGTGACGGTCGACGGAAGGGCGGTACGGCGGATGGCACGCGTACGGTACGGCGCACGGACCGAGGCGGAGATCGCCGCCACGCGTACGGCGAGCGCGAAGCTCCCCGACATCTGGTCCACCGGAGTGGTGGCCCTCTGGGAGAGCGACCCGGACGCGGTCGCCGCGGTGCTGCCACCGCCGCTGAAACCCACCGGGCGGCCCCTGGTCCGCGTCAACATCAGCAAGGTCCAGCTGCCCGGATACCCGCTGGGCGCGGGCTCGTTCGCGGTCGCGGCGGCCCACGACGGCGTCGAGG
Organism: Streptomyces sp. NPDC001002; assembly: GCF_053599215.1. Lineage (NCBI taxonomy): Bacteria > Bacillati > Actinomycetota > Actinomycetes > Kitasatosporales > Streptomycetaceae > Streptomyces > Streptomyces sp. NPDC001002. Next base: position 36,012 of record NZ_JBSFLV010000055.1, read on the forward strand.
GCTGGTACCCGCTCGTCATGCCGATGACCCACGAACGCGCCCTCACGGGTGGCCGTGAGGTCTTCGGCGAGCCCAAGAAGCTCGGCGAGGTCGTCGTCGACCGCGAGGGCCTCGTGGTGCACGCCTCGCTGGCCCGGCACGGCATCGCCTTCGTGGAGGTGCGTGGCGCGGTCACCGAGCGACTGCCCCTGCCGGAGCCCAGCCGGAAGACCGACTTCTACTTCAAGTTCCTTCCGGCGGTGGACGGTTCGGGCTTCGACACAGAGCCGGTGCTCGTGCACTGCGTGCGCCACGAGAAGGTGCGCAAGCTGGAGCGGGTCACCGGAGACGTCGTCCTGCGCGAGTCGATGTACGACCCGGTGGCCGACCTTCCCGTGCGCCGGCTCGTCGAGATCACCCTCGGCGAGAAGACGAGCGACCAGCGCGGCCGGGTCGTCGAACGGGTCGACGCGCAGGCCCTGTTGCCGTACATCCACCAGCGCTACGACGACCCCCGGCAGATCCTGGACGGCCCGCCCGAGGGGAGCGTCTGATGGAGCTGCGGGCGGGACAGGTCGCCGTCGTCACCGGGGCGGCGAGCGGGATCGGGCTGGCGATGGCCCGGCGGTTCGCCGCCGAGGGGCTCAAGGTGGTCCTCGCGGACGTCGAACAGGGCGCGCTGGACAAGGCGGCGGCTCTGCTGCGGGACGAGGGCGCCGAGGTGCACGCCCGCGTGGTGGACGTCGGCGAGCGCCAACAGGTCCTGGATCTGGCCGAGTCGGCGTACGAGACGTTCGGCGCCGTCCATGTGCTGTGCAACAACGCGGGCGTCGGCTCGGGGGCCGAGGGCCGGATGTGGGAGCACGAACCGAACGACTGGCAGTGGGCGTTCGCCGTCAATGTGTGGGGCGTCTTCCACGGAGTCCAGGCGTTCGTGCCCAGGATGATCAAGTCGGGTCAACCCGGTCATGTCGTCAACACGTCCTCCGGCGACGGCGGCATCGCCCCGCTGCCCACCGCCTCCGTGTATGCCGTCACCAAGGCGGCCGTCGTCACGCTGACCGAGTCCCTGTACGCGCATCTCAGGGCGGAGCACGCACGCGTGGGCGCCTCCGTCCTCTTCCCGGGCCCGCACATGCTGCGCACGGGCCTGTGGGAGTCGCACCGCAACCGGCCCGCCAGGTATGCGAAAGAGCGCCCCCGCAGGACCCCCTACCGCAGCCTCGACCAATGGGAGAGCGCGATGAGGGCGGCCGGCAAGGAAGTCGCCTTCACACCCGTCGAGGAGGTCGCCGACCTCGTCGTCGACGGCATCCGCGCGGATCGGTTCTGGCTGCTGCCCGAGAGCGAGCGCAGCGACGCGCAGATCCGGGCGCGGGCTCAGTCGATGCTCGACCGGGCGAACCCGTCGTACCTCGAAAACTTCATTCTGGACTGACTTGCTGGACTGACTTGATCAACTGAATGTCGAGTTGATTGCCGACTTGATCAACTTGATCGACTGGATTGAGGAGGGTCGTCATGACCGGCCAGGACCCGTACCTGATCATCTCCTCCGACTGCCACGCCGGACTGCCCACCGAGGAGTACCGGCCCTATCTGGACGCCCGGTTCCACCGGGACTTCGACGACTTCCTCGCCGGGCGCGAGCGGCGCCGGGAGGAGATGACCCGGCTCGGCATCCGCAACGAGGCCTTCGCGACGAAGTGGTTCCAGGACAACGAGGAGGGCCTGCGCGGGGGTTGGGACTCCGCGCAGCGCCTGAAGGAGCTGGACGGAGACGGGGTGGCCGCCGAGGTCGTCTTCCCGGACGCCGACGCCGTGGACAGCCGGACGGCCGCGCCCTTCGGGGTCGGTCTCGGCCTCTCCGGCGACCACGACTCCGAGTTGGGCATAGCGGGCGCGCAGGCGCACAACCGCTGGCTCGCCGACTTCGTGTCCGAGAACCCCGAACGGCACTGCGGAGTCGCCCTGTTGCCGGTGACGGCACCCACGGAGAAGGTCGTCGCGGAGATCCACCGGGCCAAGGAGTCCGGCCTCGGCGCCTTGATGATCCCGTCCATGTGGGTCGACAAGGAGCCCTACCACGACCGCCGTTATGACCCCGTGTGGGCGGCCGCCGCCGAGTGCGCGATGCCGGTCCTGACGCACTCCGGGGCGGCCCCGCGGCACGAGTACGGCGACCACCTCGGGATCTACGTCTCCGAAGTCACCTGGTGGCCCGCAAGGCCGCTGTGGTTCCTGCTCTGGTCGGGCGTCTTCGAACGGCACCCGGGCCTCAAGTTCGGGGTGGCGGAGTCGGGTTGCTGGTGGCTGCCCAACCTCCTGTGGTTCATGGACCGCCTGTACCTGGGTGCGCACGGCGGCAAGAAGCTGTCACCCTTCGGTGAGCTGAAACGATCGCCGCACGAATACCTCGACCGCCAGGTCTTCATCTGCGCCACCAACACCAAGCGCCGCGAACTGGCCCAGCGGTACGAGATCGGCGTCGACAACATCCTCTGGGGCAGCGACTTCCCGCACCCCGAAGGCACCTGGCCCGACACGCGCGCGTGGCTGACGCGCACCTTCCACGACATCCCGGTCGACGAGACCCGCCGCATGCTGGGCCTGGCGGCGGCGGACGTCTTCGGCTTCGACGTGGGCAAGTTGACCCCGCTGGCCCAGCGCATAGGCCCCACCCCGGCCGACCTCGGCCAGCCCGACGACCAGACGGCCGTGGCAGCCTCCTGGGCACGCTCGCGCGAGGTGGGCCGGCACTGGCTGACCGACCACGACTTCCCCGTCCTGGGGGTGACCCCGTGAGCTCCACGGGCTCCACCCGCTCACTGAGCGAGGAGCGCTACACCGTCATCTCGGCGGACTGCCACGCGGGCGCCGATCTCCTCGACTACAGGCCCTACTTGGAGAAGCGGTACCACGAGGACTTCGACGCGTGGGCGGCGACCTACGTCAACCCGTACGAGGACCTGCTCGCCGACACGGCCGACAAGAACTGGAACTCCGCGCGCCGGATCGCGGAGTTGGAGGAGGACGGGATCGTCGCGGAGGTCGTCTTCCCGAACACCATCCCGCCCTTCTTCCCGTCCGGCTCCCTGATGGCGCCCGCCCCGACCGCCGAGGACCTCGACCTGCGCTGGGCCGGACTGCGCGCCCACAACCGCTGGTTGGCCGACTTCTGCGCCGCGGCACCGGGCCGCAGGGCGGGCGTCTTCCAGATCCTCCTCAACGACCCCGAGGAGGCGGTACGGGAGATCCGGTGGGCGGTCGAAGCGGGCCTCACGGGCGGCCTGCTGCTGCCCGGCACCCCACCGGGCTCCGGCCTGCCCGAGCTGTACTCATCGGCGTACGACCCGATCTGGGCCGTCTGCGCCGAACTCGGCGTCCCCGTCAACCATCACGCGGGCTCGGCCTCACCGCCGCTGGGCGAGGAACCGGCGGCCCGGGCGGTCTTCATGGTGGAGACGACGTGGTTCTCGCACAGGGCGCTGTGGCACCTGGTCTTCGGCGGGGCCTTCCGCCGTCACCCGGACCTCCGGCTGGTCCTCACCGAGCAGGGCTCCGGCTGGATCCCCGGCGTCCTCGACATGCTCGACTACTACCACGGGCGGCTGGTCAGGGCCGCGACGAAGGCGGCCACCGCGGAGTCCAAGTTCGGCGCGGGACTCGCCGCCCGCATGGGCAAGGCGCCCTCCGAGGTATGGCGCGACAACTGCTTCGTCGGCGCCAGCTTCATGCGCCCCCACGAGGTGCCGCTACGGGACCGTATCGGAGTCGAGAAGATCATGTGGGGCAGCGACTACCCGCACGACGAGGGCACCTACCCGTACTCCCGCGAAGGCCTGCGCTGCGCCTACGCGCGCGTGCCCCGCGAGGAGGTCGCCGCGATGGTGGGCGGCAACGCGGCCCGCGTGTACGGCTTCGACCTCGATCAACTGGACGCGATCGCTGCGAAGGTGGGACCGACGGTCGAGGAGCTCGCGGAGCCGCTCGCCGAACCGCCGGCGGACGCGACGAGCCCGGTGTTCGCCAAGGGGGCGTCGGTGCGGGTGTGGTGACGGGTCCGGCGTGATCGAGGGTGGCATCCTCCCCGTGTGACGGAACCGAGGAATGGCGCGAAGGCCGAAGAGCCCGACGAGGCGAACGCGGACGCGCGGGTCGATGCGCACGACGAGGCACACGGCGGCGCGCTCGGCTCGCGGCTCAACTGGCTGCGGGCCGCGGTCCTCGGGGCCAACGACGGCATCGTGTCGACCGCGGGTCTCGTCGTCGGCGTGGCCGGGGCGACCGACGACCGCTCCACGCTGCTCACGGCGGGCCTCGCGGGCCTGCTCGCCGGGTCGATGTCGATGGCCGCGGGCGAGTACGTGTCCGTCTCCACCCAGCGCGACTCGGAGATGGCCGCCCTGGCCTACGAGAAACGCGAACTGCGCGAGCAGCCGGAGGCCGAGTTGGAGGAGCTGACGGAACTCCTGGAGGGCCGGGGCCTGACCCGGGAGGTGGCCCGTGAGGCCGCCGTCCAGCTCACGGAACGTGACGCGCTCAACGCGCACGCACGCGTGGAGCTCGGCATCGACCCCGACGAGCTGACCAACCCGTGGCACGCGGCGTGGGCGAGCTTCCTGGCGTTCACCGTGGGAGCCCTGCTGCCGCTCCTCGCGATCGTGCTGCCACCGACCGGCTGGCGGCTCCTGGTCACCGTGGTGTCCGTCCTGGCGGCCCTCGTCTTCACCGGCTGGAGCAGCGCCCGTACGGGCGGCGCGGAGCCCGGCAGGGCCGTGCTGCGCAACGTCCTGGGCGGGGCGCTGGCGATGGGGGTCACGTACGCGGTCGGGACGCTGCTGGGGGCGGCGGGAGTGTGACCACGGGCGCGTGACCGCGAGGGGGTAACCGCTGGTCGGGGGCCCTCGATGCGCGACGCGCCACCCGGTCGGCGTACCGTGAAGTGCGCCCGACCACCCCCCGGGCGCACGCACCGCACACCCGCACGAGAGGGACCCTCGCCATGCGCGCCACCACCATCCACGCCCCGTTCGACATGCGCGTGGAGGACGTGCCCGAGCCGATCGTGCAGCTGCCCACCGACGCCGTGGTGCGGGTGCTGCGCGCCTGCATCTGCGGCAGCGACCTGTGGGCCTACCGCGGCGAGTCGGCCCGGCGGCCGGGGCAGCGGATCGGGCACGAGTTCCTCGGCGTGGTCGAGGCGACCGGCTCCGAGGTGGGCACCGTCCGGGTCGGCGACCTCGTCGTCGCGCCCTTCATGTGGTCCGACGGCGTCTGCGACTACTGCCGCGAGGGCCTGACCACCTCCTGCGAGCACGGCGGCTTCTGGGGCGCGGTCGGCTACGACGGCGGCCAGGGCGAGGCCGTGCGCGTGCCCTTCGCCGACGGCACCCTCGTCCAGCTGCCCAAGGAGGCCGCCTCCGACGACCACCTGCTGTCCGCCCTGCTGACCCTCTCCGACGTCCTGGGCACCGGCCACCACGCGGCGATCGGCGCGGGCGTCCGCCCGGGAGCCACCGTCGCCGTCGTCGGCGACGGAGCCGTCGGACTGTGCGCGGTGCTCGCCGCCAAGCGGCTCGGCGCGGAGCGGATCATCGCGCTCGGCCGGCACGAGGTCCGCACCGACATCGCGCGCCGCTTCGGCGCCACCGACGTCGTCGCGGAGCGCGGTGAGGCCGCCGTCGCCGCCGTACGTCAACTCACGCGCGGACAGGGCGCGCACGCGGTCATTGAGGCCGTAGGCACTGAGCAGTCCATGCGGACGGCCGTCGGCATCACACGGGACGGCGGCGCGATCGGCTACGTCGGCGTGCCGCACGGCAGCGGCACCGGTCTCGACCTCACGGTCATGTTCGACCGGAACATCGCGCTGCGCGGCGGTGTCGCGCCGGTCCGCGCGTACATCCCCGAGTTGCTGCCCGACGTCCTGGACGGCACGGTCGACGCCTCGCCCGTCTTCGATCTGACGGTCGGGATCGAGGGCGTCCCCGACGGCTACAAGGCGATGGACGAGCGGACGGCGCTGAAGGTGCTCGTCGTCAACAACTGAAGGTGCCTGTCGTCAACACTTGATCAGTCTTGTCAACGCATCAATGCATCAACGTCACGACCAGCGGATCGGCAGCGGCAGCGCCGTGAGCAGCCCTGACAGCGCGACCACCACCCCCAGGGCGACGACCTCCGCCCGCGCGGGCGAACACGCGGCGAGCGGATCGGCGGCGCGGCGCAGCCGGTACCGCGCCCACAGGGCGAGCACGGCGACGGCGGCCACGAGGATCACCTTGGCGAGCAGGGTGCGCCCGTAGGCCGTCGTCGTCAGCTGATCCAGGATCGTGTGCGAGGGCATGCGGCGCAGTGAACTCCACACCCCGGACGCCGTGATGGCGGCGAGCAGTACGGCCGCCACGCGCGCGTAGAGCCCCAGCAGGGCCGCGCCCGGCGCACCGGGTCCCCATCGCCGCAGTGTCCGCAGCGCGTGCAGCAGGCCGCCCACCCACAGCGTCGCGCACGTGAGATGCACCAGCGTCAGTCCGGACCCGAACAGGGGGTTGTGCTCGGTCGTGGGATGGGCGCGCAGGGCCTCCGCCACGACCACCGCGGCCAGCGGCCACAGCTGGGTCGCCGGACGGAGCGAACGGGCGCACAGGGCGGCCACCAGGAAGGCGTTGACCTCGATCAGGGCGAGCTTGCCGTCGCGCGAGTCGTAGAGGCCGCCGACGTCGATCTCGGCGAGGCTGTGCGGCACCAGATTGCCCGTGGCGACGACCGAGGCCAGGCCCAGCGCGGCGACGAAACCGGCGGCGGCCGCGTACGGGGCCCAGCTGCGGGGCGCGTCGGCGGGGGCGCCGGGCAGCCGCCGGGCAAGACGGTTCACGAACACCTCGCCCACCTGCACGCACAGCGCGGCGAACAGCACCGCCCGCAGCAGCCCGATGCCTCGGATGCCGGGCGCGGCGGCCTCGCCGGTGCCGTGCAGGGCGGCGGACGGGCCGAGCAGCGGTATGAGCGCGGCGAGCGTCACGAGGACGAGGACGGCGACGGCCCGGCCGACACCGGGACGCCGTACCGGCCCGCTCGCGTCGGCCACCTCGGACGTAGGTCGTATCAAGGTCACCTCACGATCTTCACCAGCCGTCGCAGAACCGGGCAACTGCAGTAAAACAACTGGCGGTACGGCATTCGCCCGATGGGTACGTTTTCGGTCGCCCCGGGACTCATAACCGTCCGTCGCCCACGTGCCGCGACCGCCTCAGACCCACCGCGCCGGATCGGTCCCCCAGGGCGCCGGAGGCCGGGCCCAGTCGGTCGGCCCGCCCGCGAAGGACACCGGCGAGCGGGCGTACCGCAGCCACCCGAGCGCGCTGTCCGTCTCGGCCAGCCAGGGACCCGGATCGTCGTACGGGAGGCCAGCCTCCGTGAGGACGTCCTCGGCACCCCCGGCACCCTCCGAGCCACCCACCCCGACGCCGTTCACGAGCCACTCGGCCGTTCGCGCGAGCGAGAGCCGTACGCACCGGCTGCCGCCCTCGTTCGACTGCTCGGTCAGCGCGCGCAGCACGGCCGCCGCCAGCAGATAGCCCGTCCCGTGGTCCAGCGCCTGCGCGGGCAGCGCACCCGGCCGTTCCGCCGTGCCCTCCAGCGCGGCGATCCCGGTGGCCACCTGCACCAGGCTGTCGAAGCCCCGCCGCCCGTACCAGGGCCCGTACGCGCCCCACGCCGACAACTGCGCCACGACCACCCCCGGCCGCCGCTCGGCGAGCGCCTCGGGAGACAGACCGAACCGGTCGAGGGCGCCCGGCCGGTACCCGGTGACCACCACGTCCGCCGCCGCGAGCAGTTCCTCGAAGGTGCGCCGGTCGGTGGCCAAGTCCAGCCGCGCCGACCGTTTCCCGAAGCCCGTGTCGGTGTGCTGGTCGGGGAGTTCGGGCAGCTGCGGGGCGTCCACGCGCAGCACGTCGGCGCCGAGCAGGGCGAGCGTGCGGGTGGCCACGGGGCCTGCGATGACCCGGGTCAGGTCGAGGACACGCAGTCCGGCGGCGGGCAGCAGGGGAGTGCCCGGTACGGATGGTGGGGGAGTGCTCGCGATCGGGTCGAGCACGCGCGCGTGGGCGGTGTCGCGTCGCTCGCGTTCGACGAGGGGGCGCGCGGCCACCGCGACCGCCTGCCCGTGCGCCGCCCACTCCTTCGCCGTGCGCAGGGCGACGGCCAGTCCGCCGGCCGCGTACACGGCCTCCTCGACCTCCACCGAGGACCGCTCGGCGAGCGCCGCCGCCACGGCGTCGACGTCCTCCGGCACACCGAGCGCGGCCAGCAGTCGGGCCCGGTGGTGCGGATAGTTGGCGTGCGTGCGGACCCAGCCGTCCGAGGTCCGCCAGAAGCGGGACAGGGGCGCGAAGGTCTGCGGTGCGCGGCCGTCGACGAGGAGATGCCGTTCACTGACGAACGCCGTCGCGACGGCCCCGTCGTCCACGCGCACCTCGGGCACACGCATCTCGGGCACGTCCGTCGTCCCGGTCCGCCGCGCCCTCAGCTCCGCCGCGGCCAGCGCGCACGCTCCGACGCAGGCCCGCGCCAACTCCCGTACGGGAAGGCGCCCTTGGAGAGCGCCCTCCCGCGTCACGGCCGTCACCCGCGGGAGGAGGGCGGGATCGCCGCCCAGCGCGGACCATGCGAACGTCAATCCAGTCATGACTGCACTATGCAGTATTGACTGAATCAATATGGATGCGTGCTACCTCAATTACCTCGTGACCGCGTCCAGTGCGTCCACGGTGCCCCAGCCGTAGAAGCCGTTGCGGTTCTTCGACCCCTCGCACACCGCGTCGACCTTGCCGTCGCCGTTGATGTCGTACGGGTCCGTGCACGCCGTGGCGTCGGCCTCGGCGTACAGGAGGGCCTTGACCAGGGCGGCGGAGGCGTGCGGATGGGTTGACTTGATCAATGCGGCCACCGCGGCCACGTGCGGCGACGCCATCGACGTACCGGACATGTAGCCCCACCTGCCGCCGGGCAGCGTGCCCAGGATCGAGCCGCTGGTGGCCGGCGGGGCCGGGGGCTGGTAGGCCGTCGAGTCGCCGCCGGGTGCGGCGACGTCGATGACACCGAGGCCGTAGTTGGAGAAGGACGACTTGAGGCCCTTCGCGCCCGTGGCGGCGACCGTGACGACACCCGGCAGCTGGGTCGGTATGTCGAAGCACTCGGACGGGTCGATCACCCGGTCCGAGGGCGTGCCGTCGTTCGGGGAGACCGGGTCGGTGATCTCGTCGGCGGCGAGGTCGTAGTGCTCGTTGCCGGCCGCCGCGACGTTGACCGTGCCCTTCTTCTCCGCGTACCGCGAGGCCCGGGTGATGGCGTCGACGAGCGCCTTCTGGTCCGGGTCGTCGGTGCAGTTGAAGTACCACGGGTCGGTGTAATAGCTGTTGTTCGTGACGTCGACGCCGTGCTCGGCCGCCCATACGAAGCCGCAGACGACGGCCTCCGTGTAGAAGTAGCCGGCGGTCGTGGCCACCTTGATGCCGGCGACCTTCACGCCGGGCGCGACGCCCGTCATGCCGACGCCGTTCTTCGCGGCGGCGATCTCGCCCGCCACGTGCGTGCCGTGCGGGCTCTCCGCGGCGGTCGGCCGCCAGGCGCCGTCGGCCGTGTCCGGCTTGCCCGTCACACAGTTGACCGAGGCCTGGCGGTCGAAGTTCGGCGCGATGTCGGGGTGGGTGTCGTCGACGCCGGTGTCGATCACGGCGACGGTGACCTTCCTGCTGCCCAGCGTCTTCTCGTGCGCCTTGTCGGCCTTGATGGCCGGCAGGTCCCACTGCAGGGGCTCCAGCGGGTCCTGCCCGTCGACGGCCTGGACACTCGCCAGCTCGTCGGCGGTGAGCGCCTTGGGCGTGCCCTCGTCGTTCGTCGACTGGGCGGGCAGCGGCGCGTTACGGGTGTTGCCGGCCGACTGGACCCCGCGCACCTCGCGGATGGTCTTCGCGAAGTCGGCGTTCGAGGAGTGGACGACGATCACGCCGATCCGGTCGTACGACGTCACGATCGTGCCGCCGGCCGCGGCGATCGCCTTCTTCAGGTGAGCCGAAGGGCCGTGTCCGGGACGGATGTTGACGACGTAGCTGAGCGCGGTCGCGTCGGCCGGGACGGTGGCCGACGGGGTGTCCGTGGCGGCCGTCGCGGCGCTGGCGGTGACGTTCGGCAGGAACGCGAGGCCCGTCGCCATGGCCATCCCGAGCGGGATCGCGAGGGCGCGACGGAAGCGCGGGTGAGGCGCTGTCATGTGTCAGGTTCTCCAGTTCGTTCGCGGTTCGCGCGGACTGTGCGGGGAGCCGGGAGGCACGGTGTCCTGTCCTCCGGGCGGGCGGGCCGCGATCACGAGCACCACTTCACCGTGATCGCGGCACCGCCACTACTCGACTGTCAGTGCTCGACCGTCACTACTTGACCGCGCGCAGCGCGTTGACGATGCCGGCGCCGAAGAACCCGTTGACGCGCTTGCCGCCGACGCAGGTGGCGTCCACGATGCCGTCGCCGTCGCCGTCGTAGGGCTCGGTCGGGCAGCCCGGGTTGTTCGCCTGCGCCTTGAGGAGCGCCTGCAGCTGGGCCGGGGAGGCGTGCGGGCGGGTCGACTTCAGGAGCGCGGCGACGGCGGCCACGTGCGGCGAGGCCATCGAGGTGCCCTGGAGGAAGCCGTACTGGTTGTTCGGCAGGGTGGAGAGGATGCGGCCGTTGGCCGACGGCGTGTCCGGGATCTGGTACTTGTCGCCGCCCGGCGCCGCGACGTCGACCACGCCCTTGCCGTAGCTGGAGTAGTACGACTTGGTGCCCTTGACGCCGGTCGCGCTGACCGTGACGACACCCGGCAGCTGGGTCGGCACGTCGAAGCACTCGTGCGGATCGACCGTACGGGTGACGGGGGTCGAGTCGTCGGGGCTGGAGTCGTCGACCAGGGCGTCCGAGTCGAGGTCGTCGTTGGAGTTGCCCGCCGAGGCGACATTGAGCGTGCCCTTGTGCTGTGCGTACAGCTGGGCCCTGTTGACCGAATCAACGATGGCACGTTGATCGGGGTCGTCCATGCAGTTGTACAGCCAGGGATCAACGTAGTAGCTGTTGTTCGTGACCTCGACGCCGTGGTCGGCGGCGAACACGAAGGCGCACACGACGCTCTCCGGGAAGAACAGCGAGTTCACGTCCGGCTGGGCCACGGTGATGCTCGCGACCTTCACGCCGGGCGCGACGCCCGCGACACCGATGCCGTTGCGGGCCGCGGCGATCTCGCCGGCCACGTGCGTGCCGTGGTAGTGGTCGGCGTCCACCGGACGCCAGGCGCCGTACGTGGTGTCCGGCTTGCCGCTGACACAGTTCGCGGACTGCGAGGCGGAGAAGTTCGGCGCGATGTCGGGGTGGGTGTCGTCCACGCCGGTGTCGATCACGGCGACCGTCACCTTCTTGCTGCCCGGGTCGATCTTCGCGGCCTTGTCGGCGCCGATCGCCTTGAGGTCCCACTGGTCGGCCTCGAGCGGCTCCTCCCCGGCCGCCGAGCCCTTCGCGACCTTCGCCGCCTGGGCCTTCGAGAGGTACTGCACCGCGCCCTCGTCGGTCGTGCCCGCCGCGGTCACCGGCGAGGTGCGCGAGGCACCGGCCGACTGCACTCCGCGCACCTTGCGTATCAGGGTGGCGAAGTCGGGGTCGGCGGAGTGGGCGACGATCACACCGATCTTGTCGTACGTCACGACGACGCTGCCGCCGGCCTCGGCGATCGCCTTCTCGACCGACTTGATGGTGTGACGGTCCGTCCTGGTGTTGACGAGATACGCGAAGTTGTCCGCACTGGCCGCCTGGGCCGTGGGCTCCGCGTAGGGGGCGGCCTGCGCAGCCGCCGGCAGGAAGCCGAGCGAGGCGGTCAGCGACAGCGCGACCGGCACGGCGAGGGCGAGCCGGCGTCTGGAACGCAGATGAGCCATGGGGTCTCCACATCATCCGGATACGAATCCGCCCGAGACACAGGTGGTGCTCGGGCAGGTACATGACGGGTGGTGCAGACCTGAAGCTATCTCCCGAAGTCGCTGGCCAGCAATGACCTGCCGGAGCCGACTTCGGAAAGACGGCAAGGGAGTTGAACCGGCCCTCGCGTGGCGCCGTGACCTTGGGCAGGAAGCCCGAGCACGATCGAGCCTCCCGACCACTCGATGAGGAACAGAGCCGTCATGTCCGCCGTACCCAACCCGTCCCCGCCCCCCGAGCAGCGCCCGTCAACCGTCGCAACAGCACCCGCAACGCGAGGAGACTCCGTGGCCACCGAGACACCGCCCCCCTCGAAGACCCCAGCCCAACTCCCCTCCACCGAGGAGTTCGTCGCGGTGCAGGAGAGTGCGGAGTTCGGCGAACTGCGCCGCTCCTACCGCGGCTTCGCCTTTCCGCTGACCGTCGCCTTCATCGCCTGGTACCTGCTGTTCGTCCTGCTGTCCAACTACGCGGGCGACTTCATGGGCACCAAGTTGTTCGGCAACATCAATGTCGCGCTCGTGCTGGGCCTGGCCCAGTTCCTGACCACGTTCCTCATCGCCTGGTGGTACGCGCGCACCGCCGCCGCCAAGTTCGACCCCAAGGCCGAGGCGATCAAGTCCCGGATGGAGGGCGGCGAATGAGCCCCGCGATCAACACCGCGATCAACCCCACGGTCACGCTCGCGGCAGGTGAGGCCAGCGAGCACCGGACGCTGATCATCATCCTGTTCTCGATCTTCGTCGCGGCGACCCTCGTCATCACCGTGTGGGCGGGCCGCCAGACCAAGGACGCCGCCGACTTCTACGCCGGCGGGCGGCAGTTCACCGGCTTCCAGAACGGCCTCGCGGTCTCCGGCGACTACATGTCCGCCGCGTCCTTCCTCGGCATCGCGGGCGCCATCGCCCTCTTCGGATACGACGGCTTCCTGTACTCCATCGGCTTCCTGGTCGCCTGGCTGGTCGCCCTGCTCCTGGTCGCCGAGCCGCTGCGCAACTCCGGCCGCTACACCATGGGTGACGTGCTCGCGTACCGCATGCGCCAGCGCCCGGTCCGCACCGCGGCCGGCACCTCCACGATCGTCGTGTCGATCTTCTACCTGCTGGCCCAGATGGCCGGCGCGGGCGTCCTGGTCTCCCTGCTGCTCGGCATCACCAGCGACGCGGGCAAGATCAGCATCGTCGCCCTGGTCGGCGTCCTGATGATCGTCTACGTCACCATCGGCGGCATGAAGGGCACCACCTGGGTCCAGATGGTCAAGGCCGTGCTGCTCATCGCGGGCGCCCTGCTGCTGACCTTCCTGGTGCTGCTGAAGTTCAACTTCAACATCTCCGACCTGCTCGGCACGGCGGCCAGCAACAGCGGCAAGGGCTCGGCCTTCCTGGAGCCCGGCCTCAAGTACGGCGCCACCGGCACCACCAAGCTGGACTTCATCTCCCTCGGCATCGCCCTGGTCCTCGGCACCGCCGGCCTGCCGCACATCCTGATCCGCTTCTACACCGTGCCCACCGCCAAGGCCGCCCGTAAGTCGGTCCTCTGGGCCATCGGCCTGATCGGCGCCTTCTACCTGATGACCCTCGCCCTCGGCTTCGGTGCCGCCGCACTCATCAAGCCCGACGAGATCATCGCCTCCAACAAGGCGGGCAACACGGCCGCACCGCTGCTGGCCCTGCATCTGGGCGGTGTCGACTCCAACTGGGGCGCCATCCTCCTGGCCACCATCTCGGCCGTCGCCTTCGCCACGATCCTCGCGGTCGTCGCGGGCCTGACCCTGGCGTCGTCCTCGTCCTTCGCGCACGACATCTACGCCAACGTCATCAAGAGGGGCACGGCCACCGAGAAGCAGGAGATGTCCGCGGCCCGCTACGCCACGGTCGGCATCGGGGCCGTCTCCATCCTCCTGGGCGCCCTCGCCCGCGACCTGAACGTCGCCGGACTGGTCGCCCTCGCCTTCGCGGTGGCCGCCTCCGCCAACCTGCCCACGATCCTCTACAGCCTCTTCTGGAAGCGGTTCACCACCTCCGGAGCGCTCTGGTCGATCTACGGCGGCTTGGTCACCGCGGTCGGCCTGGTGCTGTTCTCGCCGGTCGTCTCGGGCAAGCCCACGTCGATGTTCCCGGACGTCGACTTCCACTGGTTCCCGCTGGAGAACCCCGGCATCATCTCGATCCCGGTCGGTTTCCTGCTGGGCATCCTCGGCACCTACCTGTCCAAGGAGGAGCCGGACAAGGGCAAGTACGCGGAGCTGGAGGTCAGGTCCCTGACCGGCACCGGAGCCCACTGACAGCCCCTGCACAGACCCCCGTACCGCCCCCTGGAACGCGGCCGCGTCGTAGCTCTCTACGACGCGGCCGCGTCGTACCTCGTCGGATCGGGCCCTGTCGATGTCAGTGGGGTCGCGTAGGCTCGCAAGTGACGGAAAACGATTCATCGACATGTGAGGGAGGGGGCCCACGTGCTCATCGACACCTATGGCCGGGTGGCCACCGACCTGAGAGTCTCGCTGACCGACCGGTGCAATCTCCGGTGCACGTACTGCATGCCCGAGGAGGGCCTGCAGTGGCTCGGCAAACCCGATCTGCTCACGGACGACGAGATCGTCCGCCTGATCGACATCGCCGTCACCTCGCTGGGTATTACCGAGGTCCGCTTCACCGGCGGCGAGCCCCTGCTGCGCCCAGGGGTGGTCGGCATCGTGGAACGGGTCGCCGCGCTGTCCCCGCGGCCCCGGATGTCCATCACCACCAACGGCATCGGCCTCAAGCGCACGGCGGCGGCCCTGAAGACGGCCGGCCTGGACCGGGTCAACGTCTCCCTGGACACCCTGCGCCCCGACGTCTTCAAGACCCTCACCCGCCGGGACCGCCACAAGGACGTCATCGAGGGCCTGGAAGCCGCCTCGGCCGCCGGTCTGATTCCGGTCAAGGTCAACGCGGTCCTGATGCCGGGCCTGAACGAGGACGAGGCACCGGACCTGCTCTCCTGGGCCGTCGAGCACGACTACGAGCTGCGCTTCATCGAGCAGATGCCGCTGGACGCCCAGCACGGCTGGAAGCGCGAGGGCATGGTCACGGCCGGCGACATCCTGGCCTCGCTGCGCACCCGCTTCGACCTGACCCCCGAGCAGGCGGACGAGCGCGGCTCGGCGCCCGCCGAGCGCTGGCTGGTCGACGGCGGACCGCACCGCGTCGGCGTC
Source organism: Streptomyces sp. NPDC001002 (assembly GCF_053599215.1). Taxonomy (NCBI): domain Bacteria; kingdom Bacillati; phylum Actinomycetota; class Actinomycetes; order Kitasatosporales; family Streptomycetaceae; genus Streptomyces; species Streptomyces sp. NPDC001002. Next base: position 51,187 of record NZ_JBSFLV010000055.1, read on the forward strand.
ATCGCCTCCGTCACCCGCCCGTTCTGCGCGGCCTGCGACCGCACCCGCCTCACCGCCGACGGTCAGATACGGAACTGTCTGTTCGCCCGCGAGGAGACCGATCTGCGCGCCGCCCTGCGCGCGGACGCCCCGGACGAGGAGATCGCCCGCATCTGGCGCCTGGCGATGTGGGGAAAGAAGGCCGGTTCCGGTCTGGACGACCCGACCTTCCTTCAGCCGGAGCGCCCGATGTCCGCGATCGGCGGCTGATCCCGGGTGACGACGACGGCGACGACGAGTCAGGGTCTCTCAGGACTCCTGGGCTTCCCACTCCGCCAGCGGCACGACGTCCTTCAGGAAGCTCCGCACTCCGAGGAACTGCGACAGATGCTCCCGGTGCTCCTCGCACGCCACCCACGTCTTGCGCCGGTCCGGCGTATGGACCTTGGGGTTGTTCCACACGAGCACCCACACGGCGTCGTTGCGGCAGCCCTTGGCGGAGCAGATGGGGGTCTCGTCACTCACAGGTTCGTCTCGCAAAGGGGCTGAACAAGGCGGCTCGGCGGGGCGCTGCGGCCGGCAAACAAGGCGACGCCGAGCAGCCACGGGGGGAGCTGCCCGGCGTCGGTCTGTCGCTCCGACGGGGGATGCGGAGCGCCTACGAAGTATGTCACGGGTAAGCCGCCGCCCGGCACTGGAACAACATGATTGATCTGAGCTTTTCTTGAGCTTGGCGCGGAGCGGAATTCCGCTTACGGCCCGCTCACCGAGGTCATGACCGGTCGTGCGGCTCGCTTCGTGCGCCCGGCGCGGACTCGGTCGTGACATCTTCCGGGACGGGTTCCGCGAAACCGTCATTCGTCCGCGGAGAGGCAATCATCGGACGCGTCGGCACGGTCACGAACGTCGTCGGCAGCGAGGTCGCGTTCTCCCGCCCGGCGTTCGCGATCACCACCGCGACATAGGGCAGTGCCACGCCGAGCACCAACGCCACGATCGCGACGTGCCGTTCGACGTTCCACAGCGTGGCCGCGAGGATCACCGCCACCGTACGGATGGACATCGAGATGACGTAACGCCGTTGCCGGCCCCGCACGTCCTCTTCGAGGCCGGTCCGAGCTCCGGTGATCCGGAACACCTGGCCGTTGCCACCGGCATGCTGCTTCCGCATCCCATTCCACCATCCGCCCGATTCGGACTCTCCCCGGCCCCGGTCCGGTACACCCCGCTCGGGAGGCGGCACCCGGACTCGTCCCACGTTACGCCCCGCCTGCGTCGGCTACGAGAGCGGGGCACCTCCGGCCTGGGTGAGCGGACTCAGCCGTAGCACGTACGGGTGTACCCGACGTGCGCCGTACGGCGCACGGGCCGACACTCGACGTAATGCTCACGTAGAGCCGTACTAGGAGGCAGCCATGGGCTGGTTGTGGGCGATCATCGTCGGATTCGTGCTGGGTCTGATCGCCAAGGCGATTCTCCCGGGCAAGCAGCACAGTCCGCTCTGGCTGACCACCATCTTCGGCATGCTGGGCGCGATCGCGGGCAACGCCATCGCCCGAGCGGCGGGCGTCGACGAGACGTCAGGCATCGACTGGAGCCGCCACGCCTTCCAGCTGGTAGCAGCGATCATCATCGTGGCGGTGGGAGACATGCTGTACATGGCAACGCTGGGCAAGCGCAAGCAGCGGGCCTGAGCAGCCGACGTAAGCAGCAGCGCCCGTAGGGGCGCGGGGAACTGCGCGACCAGCCGCAACGAACCCGCGGTCCGCAACGAACCCCACGCCCCTACGGCGCTTACGCTCCGGTCACCTCAACGGCGGCCAGGTTCTTCTTGCCCCGCCGCAGCACCAGCCACCGCCCGTGCAACAGCTCCTCCGTCGCCGGGACGGCATCCTCGGACGCGACCTTCACGTTGTTCACGTAGGCCCCGCCCTCCTTCACCGTCCGCCGCGCAGCGGACTTGCTGGCGACCAGACCGACCTCGGCGAGCAGGTCCACGACCGGCACGAGCTCGGCGACCTGGATGTGCGGCACCTCGGAGAGCGACGCGGCGAGCGTCTTCTCGTCCAGCTCCGCCAACTCGCCCTGGCCGAACAGCGCCTTGGACGCGGCGGTCACGGCGGCCGTCTGGTCCGCCCCGTGCACCATGGTCGTCAGCTCCTCGGCCAGCGCCCGCTGCGCGGCCCGCGCCTGCGGCCGCTCCTCGGTCTGCTTCTCCAACTCCTCGATCTCCTCACGGGACTTGAAGGAGAAGATGCGCAGGAACTTGGAGACGTCCCGGTCGTCCGCGTTCAGCCAGAACTGGTAGAAGGCGTACGGCGTGGTCATCTCGGCGTCGAGCCAGATCGTGCCGGACTCCGTCTTGCCGAACTTGGTGCCGTCGGCCTTGGTGATCAGCGGCGTACCCAGCGCGTGCACCGCGGCCTCGGGCTCGACCCGGTGGATCAGGTCCGTGCCCGAGGTGAGGTTGCCCCACTGGTCGCTGCCGCCGGTCTGCAGCGTGCAGCCGTACCGCCGGTACAGCTCCAGGAAGTCCATCCCTTGCAGGATCTGGTAGCTGAACTCGGTGTAGCTGATGCCCTCCTGGGACTCCAGGCGCCGGGAGACGGCCTCCTTCGCGATCATCTTGTTCACGCGGAAGTGCTTGCCGACGTCCCGCAGGAACTCGATGGCCGACAGGCCCTGGGTCCAGTCCAGGTTGTTGACCATGACCGCCGCGTGCGGTCCCTCGAAGTCCAGCAGCGGGGCGATCTGCGCGCGCAGCCGCTCGACCCACTGGGCGACGACCTCCGGCGCGTTCAGCGTGCGCTCCGCGTTCGGCTTCGGGTCGCCGATCAGGCCCGTGGCGCCCCCGACCAGGCCCAGCGGGCGGTTGCCCGCCAGCTGGATCCGGCGCATCGTCAGGATCTGCACCAGGTTGCCGAGGTGCAGGCTGGGCGCGGTCGGGTCGAAACCGCAATAGAACGTGACGGGACCGTCCGCGAACGCCTTGCGCAATGCGTCCTCGTCAGTGGAGAGGGCGATCAGCCCACGCCACTGCAGTTCGTCGACGATGTCCGTCACGGTTCTCGTATCTCCTTGGATGATCTTCGAGCGGTCGAGCGACCACGGCTACGAGGTTATACGCCCTGACTGACAGAGCTCATATTGAAGTCGGGCACCCGCAGCGCGGGCATCGCAGCCCTAGTGAACCAGTCGCTCCACTCCCTCGGCAGCGTCTTTTCCGTGCGCCCGGCCTCGGTGGCGCGGCCCAGCAGACCGACCGGCGACTCGTTGAAGCGGAAGTTGTTGACCTCGCCGCTCACCTCGCCGTTCTCCACCAGGTAGACCCCGTCCCGGGTCAGACCGGTGAGCAGCAGCGTCGCCGGGTCGACCTCGCGGATGTACCAGAGGCAGGTCAGCAGCAGCCCGCGCTCGGTGTTGGCGACCATCTCCTCCAGGGACGTGTCGTCGCCGCCGTCCAGGATGAGGTTGTCGATCGTGGGGGCCACCGCGAGGCCGGTCCTGGCCGCCGTGTTCCGGCTGGTCGTCAGCCGGGCCAGCTCGCCCTCGCGCACCCAGTCGGTGGCTGTGAGCGGCAGGCCGTTGTCGAAGACCGACTGGTCGCCGTCGGAGGAGTGCGCGATCACGAACGGCGCCGACTCCAGGCCCGGTTCGTTCGGGTCGCTGCGCAGGGTCAGCGGCAGCTCGGTGAGCCGGTCGCCCACGCGCGTGCCGCCGCCCGGCTTGGAGAACACCGTGCGCCCCTCGACCGCGTCCCGGCCCGACGCCGACCACATCTGGTAGATCAGCAGGTCCGCGACCGCGGTCGGCGGCAGCAGCGTCTCGTACCGCCCGGCGGGCAGCTCGATCCGCCGCTCGGCCCAGCCGAGGCGTACGGCGAGCTCGGCGTCCAGCGCGGCCGGGTCGACGTCCTTGAAGTCCCGGGTCGAGCGGCCGGCCCACGCCGAGCGCGTACGGTCGGGCGACTTGGCGTTGAGTTCCAGCGTCCCGTTGGGCTGGTCGTGCCGCAGGCGCAGTCCCGTCGACGTACCGAGGTAGCTCGACACCAGCTCGTGGTTGGCGAAGCCGTACAGCTCGCGACCGCCCGCACGCGCGCGTGCGAAGGCCTCGCCGAGGGCCGGCGCGAAGTCGGCGAACACGGCGGAGGTGGTCTCGGCGGGCGCGTCCGTGAAGTCGGGTGCCTGCGTCACGCCGGTGACCAGGGGCTGCGCGTCCTCGGCGGGCCCGCCGCCGCGCGCGGCGGCCTCGGCGGCCCGCACCAGGGGCTCCAGCTCGTCCAGGGTGACGGCCGAGCGGGAGACGACACCGGAGGCGGTGCCCTCCTTGCCGTCGACGGTCGCGACGACGGTGAGCGTGCGCCCGCGCGTGACGCCGTTCGTGGTGAGCGCGTTCCCGGCCCAGCGCAGGTTGGCGGTCGAGTGCTCGTCGGCGATCACCACGCACCCGTCGGCGGTCGACAGCTCCAGGGCCCGCTCGACGATCTCGTGCGGCTTGCTCGTACGCGCGCTCATCGACCGGCCTCCTGCGTGGTGTTGAGGATGTTGACGCCCTTGAAGAGCGCGGAGGGGCAGCCGTGCGACACGGCGGCGACCTGGCCCGGCTGGGCCTTGCCGCAGTTGAAGGCGCCCCCGAGGACGTACGTCTGCGGGCCGCCCACCGCGGCCATCGAGCCCCAGAAGTCGGTGGTCGTCGCCTGGTACGCGACGTCCCGCAGCTGCCCGGTGATCCGCCCGTTCTCGATCCGGAAGAACCGCTGGCCGGTGAACTGGAAGTTGTAGCGCTGCATGTCGATCGACCAGGACCGGTCCCCGACGACGTAGATCCCGCGGTCGACGGCGCCGATCAGGTCCTCGGTCGCCATCCCCGCCGGGTCCGGCTGGAGCGACACGTTGGCCATGCGCTGCACGGGCACATGCCCGGGGGAGTCGGCGTACGCGCAGCCGTTGGAGCGCTCGAAGCCGGTCAACTTGGCGATCCTGCGGTCCAGTTGGTAGCCGACGAGCGTGCCGTCCTTCACCAGGTCCCAGGACTGGCCGGCGACGCCCTCGTCGTCGTAGCCGATGGTCGCCAGGCCGTGCTCGGCGGTGCGGTCACCGGCGACGTTCATCAGCTCGGAGCCGTAGCGCAGCTTGCCCAGCTGGTCGAAGGTGGCGAAGGAGGTGCCGGCGTACGCGGCCTCGTAGCCCAGCGCGCGGTCCAGCTCGGTGGCGTGGCCGATCGACTCGTGGATGGTCAGCCACAGGTTGGAGGGGTCGACGACGAGGTCGTACAGGCCCGGCTCGACGCTCGGCGCGCGCATCTTCTCGGCGAGCAGCTCCGGGATCCGCTCCAGCTCGGAGTCCCAGTCCCAGCCGGTGCCCGTCAGGTACTCCCAGCCGCGTCCGACCGGCGGCGCGATCGTGCGCATCGAGTCGAACTCGCCGCTCGACTCGTCCACCGACACCGCGTTCAGCTGCGGGTGCAGGCGCACGCGCTGCTGCGTGGTCACGGTCCCCGCGGTGTCGGCGTAGAACTTGTTCTCGTGCACGGTGAGCAGCGAGGCGTCGACGTGATTGACCCCGTTCGCCGCCAGCAGCCGCGCGCTCCACTCGCCGAGCAGTGCCGACTTCTCCTCGTCGGGCACCGAGAAGGGATCGATCTCGTACGACGAGATCCAGGTCCGCTCGGCGTGCACGGGCTCGTCGGCCAGCTCCACGCGCTCGTCCGATCCGGCGGCCTTGATCACCTGGGCGGACAGCTTCGCCATCGCGATCGCCTGCGAGGCGACCTTGGCGGCCGCGTCCATGGTCAGGTCCACGCCCGACGCGAAGCCCCAGGTGCCGCCGTGCACGACCCGCACCGCGTACCCGAGATCGGTGGTGTCCGAGGATCCGGCGGGCTTGGCGTCCCGGTACCGCCAGGACGCGCTGCGCACCCGCTCGAACCGGAAGTCCGCGTGCTCCGCCCCCAGCGCACGCGCGCGTGCCAGCGCGGCGTCGGCGAGGGCACGTAGCGGCAGTGCTGTGAAGGCTTCGTCGATGGTATGAGGCACCGAGGTCTCTCCTTGTTTCTCGGTTGACCGGTTGCCCGGCTGGCGTGACGCGTGGTCGAAGCGGCGGCTGCTCCGATCATGTCGCGCGGTCGGGCCCGCGGACCACAGGTTTCGGTCCGGTGCGCGGAACTTTCTGTAGGGATCCGACAGTGAGTCCACGAAGCCACTGTCGGTGCCCGATTGTCCGCGCACCGGACGCGACCGATAGGTTTCAGAGGAAGCCGCCTGTCATCCAGGTGTTCGGGCGGGGGATACCAGGACCGCTATCGAAAGGGTGATCCGTTGAGCCGCTCGGTTCTCGTCACCGGAGGCAACCGGGGCATCGGCCTCGCCATCGCCCGCGCGTTCGCCGACGCCGGCGACAAGGTCGCCATCACCTACCGCTCGGGAGAGCCGCCGTCCGGCTTCCTCGCGGTGAAGTGCGACATCACCGACACCGAGCAGGTGGAGCAGGCCTACAAGGAGATCGAGGCCGAGCACGGCCCGGTCGAGGTCCTGATCGCCAATGCCGGCGTCACCAAGGACCAGCTCCTGATGCGCATGTCCGAGGACGACTTCACCTCGGTCATCGACACCAACCTCACCGGCACCTTCCGTGTGGTCAAGCGCGCCAACCGCGCGATGCTGCGCGCCAAGAAGGGCCGCGTCATCCTGATCTCGTCGGTCGTCGGCCTGATGGGCGGCCCTGGCCAGGCCAACTACGCCGCCTCCAAGGCGGCCCTGGTGGGCTTCGCGCGCTCCCTCGCGCGCGAGCTGGGCTCGCGCAACATCACCTTCAACGTCGTCTCGCCCGGCTTCGTCGACACCGACATGACCAAGGTGCTCACCGACGAGCAGCGCGCGGGCATCGTCAAGCAGGTGCCGCTGGGCCGGTACGCGCAGCCCGAGGAGGTCGCCGCGACGGTGCGGTTCCTCGCCTCGGACGACGCCTCGTACATCACTGGAGCCGTCATCCCTGTTGACGGCGGACTGGGAATGGGTCACTGAACACCATGAGCGGAATTCTCGAGGGCAAGCGCGTCCTGATCAGCGGTGTGCTGCTGGAGTCCTCCATCGCCTTCCACGCCGCCAAGCAGGCCCAGGAGCAGGGCGCGGAGATCATCCTGACCGCGTTCCCGCGGCCCACGCTGACCGAGCGCATCGCCAAGAAGCTGCCCAAGCCCACCAAGGTCATCGAGCTCGACGTCACCAACGACGAGCACCTCGCGCGTCTCGCCGACGTCGTCGGCGAGGAGCTGGGCGGCCTGGACGGCGTCGTGCACTCCATCGGGTTCGCGCCGCCGGACGCGCTGGGCGGCAACTTCCTCAACACGCCCTTCGAGTCGGTCGCGACGGCCATGCACGTCTCGGCGTTCTCCCTGAAGTCGCTGACCATGGCCTGCCTGCCGCTGATGCAGAACGGCGGCTCGGTCGTCGGCCTCACCTTCGACGCGTCCTTCGCCTGGCCGCAGTACGACTGGATGGGCCCGGCCAAGGCCGCATTGGAGGCCACCAGCCGCTACCTCGCGCGTGACCTGGGCAAGCAGAACATCCGCTGCAACCTCGTCTCCGCGGGCCCGCTCGGCTCGATGGCCGCCAAGTCCATCCCGGGCTTCGACGAGCTGGCCGCCGTGTGGGACAACCGCTCCCCGCTGGAGTGGGACCTCAAGGACCCGGAGCCGGCCGGCAAGGGCATCGTCGCGCTGCTGAGCGACTGGTTCCCGAAGACCACCGGCGAGATCGTCCACGTCGACGGCGGCCTGCACGCCATCGGCGCCTGACGCTGCCGCCGAGGCTCCGCCTCTTCACGCTGAGCCTCGGCCTCCTCGGAGGCTGAGGCTCAGCCTTTTTAAAGAGGGCCCGCATCCCCTGGACGCGGGCCCTCCGCGCGTCACCCGTTCGGCCCCGTTGGCCGGGCGGGGAGAGGCCACAACTGCGCACCCTGGATCACGGGTTCACCACGCCATTCCCTCCCGAGCTCGGCCGAGGAGGTCTGCCTTGTGCGTCTGTCCCGAAGCCTGGCCTCAGCGACCGTCGCCGTCGCGCTCGTCCTGTCCCTGCCGTACGAGGCGGTGCCCCACGCGCGCGTGCACAAGCCCGCCCCGGCGCAGCCGTTCGGCGCCGAGTGCCGCACCAAGGTGACCGGCTCCCATGTGACCGCGTACTGCCACAACCCCTATCCGGGGACCGACCGGGTCCGCCTGCACGTCGAGTGCGACCGGTGGTGGGACCTCGACACCGACGGCGCGCCCGTCGACACCGGCCCGGCGATGACCGTACGGCTCACCGGGCGGTGCTGGAAGGACGTCGGGTCGGCCTGGGTCAGCCACCAGAAGAGGTGAAGCGCCCCGGGCGGCACAGGAACGGATAGCTCGCCGCCTCCGTGCCGGCCGCCTCGGCGTCCCCCGCGCGGATCGCGTCGACCAGGCGCGCGTGATCCATGTACGTCTCCGGTGACAGCTCCTGGCCGACGTCCTCGCGCAGCCAGTCCCGCAGCACCTCGCCGAGGTCCGCGTACATCGCCGTCATCACGTCGTTGTGGGACGCGGCCACCACGGCCAGGTGGAAGGTCGCGTCGGCGGTCACGAAGGCCTCGGTGTCACCGGACTCCCAGACCTCCTCGCGCCGCACCAGCAGCGCGTCGAGCTGCTTGAGGTCCTTCTCGGTGCGCCGCTCGGCGGCCAGCTTCGCGGCGGACGACTCCAGGGCGGCGCGCAGCTCGGCGATGTGCTGCGGATCGGCGCCCGCGAAACGCCGCTGCATCACGCCGGCCAGCTCGCTGGTCGCCACCACGTAGGTGCCGGAGCCCTGCCGGATGTCCAGCAGGCCGTTGTGCGCGAGCGCGCGGACGGCCTCGCGGACGGTGTTCCTGGCCACGCCGAGCTGCTCGACCAGCTCCGGTTCGGTCGGGATGCGCGAGCCGACCGCCCACTCGCCCGAAGTGATCTGGTTCCGCAGCGCGGCGATGACCTGCTCGGACAGCGCCGAACGACGGGGATGGCTCAGGGGCATGGCACACCTTCGCACGGGACGGGCGGGGAGGACGAGCAGGACGGGCGGGCCGAGCAGGACCGACCGACGCGTCCCGGGGATGGACAACCAATCATCCCATGATTCTATGATGGCGGCATGGCAAGCGAGGAGACCCGGACACTGAAGTCCACGACGAACACCAGCGACCCGACCGCGAGCGCCTCCCCGGAGCCGCCCGCTGGAGCCGCCACGCGCGCGTGGACGATGCGACTGGTCGTCGTCGGCATCGTGCTGTCGGCCCTGAACCTCCGCCCCGCCATCACCAGCCTCGGCGCCCTCCTCGAAGACGTCCGCGACGGCCTCGGCATGAGCGGCAGCGTCGCCGGCCTGCTCACCTCCGTACCCCCGCTGTGCTTCGCCGTCTTCGGCGTCATGGCCCCGCGCCTGGCCCGCCGCTTCGGCCCGAGCGCCGTCGTCTGCGCGGGCATGGTCGCCATCACCGCCGGCCTGCTCATACGGCCCT